>JAJBBH010000094.1 GCA_020532185.1 Candidatus Cloacimonadota bacterium
ACTGCTCAGCACCAGAATATCAAAGAAAAAAGACTCCATAATAGTAACAGGCGTTCCTTCGTTGAGAGAGGTAAGTAAATTGATGTCAATCTCAGGATAATAGTTATTAAGGTCATTAAAAAAGCCTGTAATAATAATATCGTTTTGCAAGTTTTGAGCATTAATCATGTTTTGTAATTCTTGACGTCGTTCGCCATCTCCAACAATTAAAAACTGTATATCAGGAGATTTTGCACAAACAAGTTTGGCAATTTTGATAAATAGTTCGTGGTTCTTGATCCGTGCTAATCTGCCAATCGATGCCACAATGATCTTGTCTTGCGAAATAGAAAATAATTGACGTAGAGACTTTGGAGATTGAGGCAAGACAAAATCAAAGCCCAGCGGTATATCAACAATCTTATCGGCTTTGCAGATCTTATGTTTGAGCAGTTCTTTTGTTAAAAGAGGCGAGAGAGAAATCAGCTTTGTGCTGAGTTTTGCCATGATTTTCTCAATATAAATAGAGACAAAGGAGAGGATTTTGCCAAAATAGCCCTCAAAGTTTAGCCCGTGATAAGTATGATAAATCTGAGGCACATGACAAATCCAAGCAGAGATACGCCCAACAAGTCCAGCCTTCATCGTATGAGTGTGGACAATATCAGGCTTGATTTTCTTAATCTCTTTATTGAGTTTGAGTATAGCAATCAGATCTTTAAAGGGGTTGATCACTCTCTGTAATTCTTTTAGATAGAGCGGTTTGATTGTGTAATCATTATGGAATCTGATCATTTCCAAATCATTTTCCTCAATTGAACCTGTCATGATCAGGCACTGATAGCCATTATCTTCGAGATATTTTGCAGTTTGAATCAGATGTGCTGCAACGCCGCCTATGGTGAGGCGAGTAATGATAAAGAGCACTTTTTTCTTATTTTTCATTCCTGTCTAATTCTTTTAATTTTGTATATATTTTATTTCTAACTGCATCCCAATTCAACTCTTTTTGCACGCGTTCATAGCCATTTTGACCCATCTGTTGTCTCATCTCATCATCTTTTAGGAGAGTAACGCATTTGTCAACAATATCTCTTACTGAGACGGGATCGACAAGATAACCTGTTTCTTTGTCCACAATCGCATCGACAGCACCGCCCGAATTTCCAGCAATAGTGGCTTTTGCACAAGCCGCAGCATCGGCAAAGACAATGCCAAAGCCTTCAACATCATAATCTTCCATTCTATTTGGCATGATAAATATATCGGCAGCATTGAAGATATCGTTCATATCCTCATCTTTGATAAAGCCCAGAAACTTGACATGGTCGTGCAATTCAAGCTTATCGACGAGAGTCTTTAAAGTTTTTAGATATTCACCGCGACCACCAATCAGATAAGTTACATTTGGTACGCTTTCCAGAATATTTGGTAAAGATTTGATCACCATATCCATGCCCTTACGTGGAACAAGATGCGAGACTGTGAGCAGTATCTTATGATTTTCAGGTATATTATATCTCTGCTTAATCATTGTCTGAGTATCTTTTGGAAAGAACATTTTTGTATTAGCACCCAGTAGAGTTTTGAATATTTTATCTTGTTTCGCACCTTTAGAGATGAGCAAATCAGTAGTAAATTGGCTATTACTGATAATTAGGTCTGCTTTTTTTAATACAAATTTGAGCATCATATTTTGGTTTTTCTTCCGAGAATAATAGATAAGCTCAGAGCCATGTGCATAGACAACGAAAGGCACGCCAAACATTAGTTTATAAAATAGTCCAATTACCCCTGTGTAAATAGCCATAGAGCATTGCATTATTAGGCTTTTATTTCTTTTGTAATATCCCATAAAGGTGGGCACTGAGTCATAAATAAATGGTGTGCAGTTTTGCAGCATAATTCTATTAATGAATAATAAAAACACATATTTTATATAAGCGAGTTTATGCTTTGAATTAAAAAAGAGCCAAAAGAATTTTCTTACACTATCTCTGTGTGAGCCATTTCCCCAATCAAACCTCAAAATAGAGAGGGGCCTTTTCATCTCGTCTGGAGTATCTGGCTGTTTACTTGCCCATACTTCAGCTTCATCACGTCCCCAAGCTTTTGCAACTTCCTTTAAAAATGTTTCAACTCCACCCTCTTTTGGGTAGAAATGCATTGAGATAAAAATTGTTTTTTTCATTTTTATTATCCTTCTTTTTGCTTATCAATCACTAATGTGTTTATTAATAATACCTTCAATTTTTTGTGCTAAGACTCTACGGTCATAATTTTCTTTGACAAAGTTGATTCCATTTGCACTAAATTCAGCAAGCAATTCTCTATTATTATACATATTTAAAATTGCATCGCTCAATGATTGTGCATCTTCTGGTTCATAATTTATACCTGCTTTTGATCGCTCGATTACCTCTTGAGCTTCGCCATCGACACCAACAAGCACGGGCAAACCAAGAGCCATACTATCGAATATTTTTGATGGAATAGCAGATTCAAAGAGTGCGATTTTTCTTAGTGGGACAATACTGCAATGTGCATGAGCATAGTAAGCAGGGATATCATCTTTGGGCACAATGCCAGTAAATACCACATTATCCAAGTCATTTTCTTTTGCTATATCTTTCAGTTTTTGTTCCTCTGGACCTGCACCAATTAGGTAAAAAGCAATATCTTTGTTTTTGAGGATGGCAGCGGCTTCCAGGATAGTAGTGAGGTTTTGTGCTATCCCAAGATTTCCTGTATAGATGATTTTAAACTTCTCAGCGTGGTCTAAATAGGGACTAAGATAGTCTTTTCCCGCATTGTCTATCATATCTGTGCCATTTGGTATAGCGTAGATTTTGTTTAGTGAAAAGCCTTTTTGGCTGATTTTATGCCTCAAGTTTTCTGTAACAGTGATGATGGCAATTGACTTTTTATAAGCCAAATGTTCGAGTTTTAGGCTAAACTTTATCAGCCATTTATTTTTCAGTTCGCCCAAGTCGATGGCTGAGTCGGGCCACATATCGCGCACCTCAAAGATCATCTTTGTTTTTGGATAAATCATCTTGATAAACAAGCCGATAATAGCGACGAATAGAGGCGGAGAGCTTACATAAATCAGGTCATATTTCTTACGAGAAAACAGCATATAAATGGAGCCAGTAATAGAAAAAGAAGTATAGAATAAGAGGCGTGTGATAAAGTTTTTGATCTGGCTGGTAAATACCCAAAGCCTGATTATATCGAGGCTTTTCATGTTTTCTTTCACTATTAATTTACCCTTATATCCGTCAAAAATAATACCTTTGGGGTGATTAGGCATTTCAGTGAGTATTGTCACGTCATGCCCATTTTCTTTGAGGCTTTGAGCATTTGCCATTGCCCTGTTTGAGGTGGCACCCACTTCAGGGTAACAATATTGACTGATATACAAGATTTTCATAATTAACTCTTTTGTAGTCTCGGTAATATCTGTTCATACACATATTCTGTGCTCAAGCTTAATAGACATTCCATTGTGCATTTTTTATGGGGGTAAAGGCAACGTTGGCAAGAGCTTTCGTGGTTTCTGATAATATACGATTCTTTAGCAAAAGGTGCAGTTTTTCTTTCATCACCAGGACCAAATAGAGAGAATACTTTGATATTTGCAGCAGAGGCGAGATGACTTAGCCCAGAATCGGCATTGATAAAGGCGTGTGCTCTTTTCATGACTGAGTAAACCTCTAAAAGAGTCTGATTGCTGAGTAAGCGTGAGACAGTTTCTTTAGCCAATTCAGTTGACTCTTCTAATTCATCAGCACCTGAGACAATTACAGTAAACCAGCCATGCTTTTTTAGCTCAAAGATGAGAGTTTTAAATCGTTCTCGATCCCAGCGTCTATGTTTGCCACCGCTACTGGAGCCAATATGAACAATCAAAGTGCGGTTTGGCATCATTTTACGTTGAGCATACCAATTTCTACCAAACTCTTCTGTTTTTTCATCTAAAAAGAGCTCTGGATAGATATCTGTTGTATCTATAGGTGCTTGATCTCCAATAAGCCTTGCGAGATTTATGTTTGATAAAACTTTGTGAGTCTCTTGAGAAAACTTTTGCTTCTTTGTGTAGAGAAGCATTGGTCTTTTAATGTATTCACCGATACGTTGTTTTGCATTAATCAAACAACTAATTATGCCATGCTTGAAAGTTTTGCTGGCTTTGCTAACAGCTGTAACAATATAAAAATCGTATTTTTTCCATCTTAATGAGAAGATCTTTTTCAAAAGACTCAAGGGATTGCGTTTAGAATAATAGATATTTTTAAAATAAGGCTGATTTGTCATGATATCTGCAACAGCTTTATTGGTTGTGAAAAGGTCGATTTGATAGTCTGGATAAGTGTTTTTGAGATATTTCAGCATAGGTATAGCCATGATAATATCGCCTATACCAAAAGAATGACTGATGAGTATTTTTTTGTTTTTCATAATTATGCAAACCCCTTTATTATTCTGCAAAGCTCGTTGCAGGTATTGTTTAGATTATACTTTTCTATTTCATTGATTTTTATGTTGTTTACGAATGTTTTGGGCTCGAGATTCATTACTCTTTCAAAGCAATTGAGTATTTCTGTTTCATTATCATTTTCGCATGAAAAGCCTATATTGCTTGAGATTAAGAAATTAGCAACTTCAGATTGTTGAGTATTTATGGAAATGATAGGTTTTTTGTATTGACTGTATTCGAAAAGTTTAAAAGAAATCGTATCTTTTAATTTATTTGGATAGTAAAAGTGGATGAAGGCATCAGCTTTTTGTGCTAATTTAAACAAGTCTGTACGAGGAATGAATCCTCTGAAATCAATAAATGGGTATTTCTTTGTATATTCGGCTTTTATTTCATCCAATACATGGGCACAGACTATGAGCTTGATAGGTCTTGAGATTTGTGCGAGAGTTTTTAAGAGAATTTGAGGGTCATAGACATCGGTATTTGGTTTGAAATTGCCACTGTAGAAGAAGGTAAAGACGTCGTTGTTTGTTGTTTCAGTATCTGTTTGACTGGCAAAGTCTTGTGGATCAAAGCCTGTGGGAATTACCTTGCAGGTTGGTATCTGATGATTTTTGCAGGTGATATCGAGTATTTTTTGTGTGGTAGCTATGACAGCATCTGTGTTATTTAAAACTTTATTCTCCCATACTTTATTGAGATATTGTCTAATCTGACTCTGTGCTTTTTGACCCAGATCTTCTTGCCAGCAATCACGATAATCGAGAATAAGATTTATTTTATTGCGTTTTTTGAGATAGTATCCTGCAACAAAAAGCGAGAAAGGAGCACCAGTAATGAGCACAGTATTTACTTTTTCTCTTTTGATGATACGTGATATTTTTGAGAGATGTCGCCATACCCAAGTGATTTGTACATCAGGTGAAAAAAATAAGTCTTTGATTAGTCGCACAGACTTTTTGAGTAGACTTGATTTATTGCCACTGTATAGATAAGTCTTTTTGCTATATGTCTCTTGAGCGTCGGGGAAAAAGCTCTTTAGGCGATAGATTTTCGCCTCTTTTGGTATGTCTTGGTTAAGCTTTTCATTGATATGGTGAGAACCCTGATCAGCAGTAATAACGATGGGTTCTATCCCAAATTTTGGCATATACTTAACGAGCTTTAGGATTCTAAAGCTGCCTGTTACGTTATATGGAGCAAAGTTAAAGCTAATTACCAATAGTTTCATATACTCTCTCTAATAGTATCTTTTCGTCTTCTTCCCAAGTAAATTCACGTTTATATTTCTTTGAATTTGCCTTTGATTTGGCTAATAATTCTTCGTCTGTGGTGAGTAATTCGATCTGCTTGCGTAACATATCGACATTGCCTGATTCGTAGCATAAACCGATTTGTTTGCCCTCGATAACGGCTTTTATTTCAGGGAATGAGATGCCTATGCAGGCAAGCTCTGCCATCATGCATTCGAAGAGTTTGTTTGAGGTTTCTGAATATATATTTTCTGTGTAGTGGAAAGGTTGCACGCCTATATCAGCACCTGCAATACTTGGCACGACTTGTTCTGGTGGCACAGGTTTTTTGAAAAAAACATTATTGATTTGCTCATCTTCAATATAGTTTGCCAGTTCGACAATATCATTGCCCATACCCATGAAGACGACGCTTACATTTGCTAATGAACGTGCTGCCTCAACTAAGTCAAATACGCCTCTGATACGGCTGACTTGACCATGATAGATGAGGATTTTATTTGTCTTTGGTATGTCAAATTCGGCATGTAGATCGCATATTTCATCTTGTTTTAGTTCGTATAGAGGTAAGGTATGTCGGAGCACGACCACGCCGCTGATATTGAACTTTTCTTCCATAATCCTCTTCTTTGTTTCTGTGGTGATGAGCACGCAATCTAATTTTGGAGTGATAAGCTTTTCTGCAGTATCCCAAACCCATTGCATAAAGCGGGATGAATTGAGATAGAGATTGGAGCTTGACCATATTTCATGGCATTCATAAAAGACGGGTTTTCTGGTAATAATGCTTGCTAAATAGGTAACTATGAGCGTGTTTGGATCGCGAGCGATAATCAAGTCATATCTTTTTTTAACTAATTCAATAAAACAGAGTGTGTTCCAGATAATTCTATTTAAAAAGACAATAATTAAGATTCTCAACTTACAGTTTTTGATTATCGACTTCAGGCTTTTACGCTTTTTTGTGCTATAGCTTTGACTAATAGGGTTAAAAGAATCTTCTTTGGCATAAAGACCTGAAACAGTAAATAGTCTTTTTAGCAAATATGTGTCGTGTTCTTTGTAAGATAAATCTTTGTATTTCTTTTCTGCAACGACAGTTAAGTCATAACCAGCATTGTGTAATGAGTTTGATATTTTTTTTACTCTTGAGTCAAAACGCATAGAGCTTTTTGTTACAAATATTATTTTTTTCATTTTCTTCTTCTCTGTTTAATTAGCTGTGTGAAAGGCAAGGGACTAATAATTATAATAAAGATCAAAGTCATGATGAACATAATAAGTTTTTGCCCAAAATTGTCAAGATAAAGTAATCCAAGAATACTGCTTATAAAACCAGCGACGATAATAAGTGCATTTCTGAATATTTTGTAGGGGATATAATATTTCTTTTGGCTGAAAATATATAAGAAAGCTACGCGGATGATATTTGCTGAGAGGCTGCTGATTGCTGCACCTCTGAAGCCAAGTAAAGGTATTAAAAATAGGTTCATGGCTATGTTTATAGCGGCACCGACAAGATTGCTGTACATCATGTATTTTGTTTTTTCAACGAGAGTTACGCCCACAGTAAAGACCATATAATAGCCATAACTTAAAAATGATAGAGATAATATTGGGATGATTGTGTATGCTTGTGAGAAGTCGGGATTGCTGGTGAGGATATTTAAGATAAATTTGCCAAAAATACTGGAAATAACATATAAGACAACGCTTGCAGCGACGAAAATATCGAGGACACGAGCATAGATATCTTTGGCATTATCTTCGTATTGATAAGTAAACATGAGGGCACTCCATGCCATCATAAACGGAGTAACAACGAGCAATTGCATGATTGAGGCATATTTTGATGAGAGAGAATAGACGCCGATTTCTGCAAAGGCAGAGGCTTCAGGCAAAAGAATACGCATCATATAGCGGTCGGTGAGATTTAAGAGCCAGCTTGCTAAACCGCTGCCTGCAAGAGGAATAGATAGGTTTAAGATTCTTCTGATAATTTGAGTGTGTATTTTGAATTTATATCTGTAATTTATGATAAATAAGATGAAGGCAATAGAGAAGATACCGATTACAGAGGCTTCGCGTACGCCTTGATAATTTCTTTGGAATTTAACGACAAATAAGATATTTAATAAGGCGAGTAAAATCGTGAGAGCTATATTGAAAGCACAATATAAAAAAGGCTTTTCTTTCATTCTATACACGGATAGGAAAAGCTGGACTAAACCTTGAAAAAACGATGATAAGACAACTAAAATAGTAATATACGAATAGTACTTTGAGCCAAATATTAACTGAGAAATGTATGGTGATAAGAAAATAAATATCGCAGAAACAGTGATACCATAGACAAAATAGAAAGAGAAAGCTGTGCCAACTTTGTCTTCTTGGGAAAACTCTGTATCTTTGTCATAAAAGAGTTTGAACAAGCCAGAATCGACATTTAACATGATGATAACGAGTAGTAAAGAGAAAAAAGTATTGCTGATTTCTAACACGCCATAATCGGCTGCAGTTAAGTGTGCAAGATAGATTGGAAGCAAGAAGAAGGTTACAGTACGCGAGAGAATATTGCTCATTCCGTAAATCATAGAGTGCTGGAAAAACTTCATAAAGTGGTGTTTCATCTGTTTTTAGCCTCTATTTTTTTGACTAATAAATAGTTTACGCAGGCAAGCCAGAGAAAGAAAAAGAGGTGATTTCGATGTCTGCCAAAGACGGTCCAGATAACGTCAAACATTCCGTGTACAATATAATAGACAAAAAAACTGAGGACAAAAGTCCAGAGCTCAAAGTCTTTGTCCACTTTATTTGGGCTATTATTTTTGGGGTCTTTGTGGTTAAAATCTATAAATAAGAGTTTTATAAAATACCATAAAAAGATGATGTATGTGGCTAAGCCTATGAGTCCTTGAGCAGATAGGATATTGAGAATCAGATTATGTGAGTGTAGATGAGTAACGACTCTGTCGGGGTATATTTTGCTGGCTAAATGATATTTCTTGTATAAGTTTTGGAAATTATTGAGTCCTATTCCATAGATGGGCTTTTGTTTGAATAGCTCAACTGAGGAGTACCAAATACTCAATCTATCGAGCTCTGAGAATGTTGCTTTTTTTACATCTAAGCTTAAGAAACGTGTGTATGTACTTGGGAATGCGACTATGATGATGATAAAGACTAAAGCAAAGGCTATCATAGCAGTTATCAAACGCTTTTTGCTTTTTAAGTTTTTGAGTACGATATAGGAAGCTAATGAGGCTATGAAGCCAAGCTGTGCACCTCTTGAATAAGCAAATATTACTTGGATAGAGCCAAACAGGATCAAGAACAGGGCAATGATTTTAAAGAGAGTTGTTTTTGAGCAATTATAGAGATAGATGCTCAAGAGGACGAAGAATGTGAGGGTTGCACCATAGACATTTGAGTTATTATAAAGTCCATAAATGCGTGCATCCAAGCCCATTCCAGCCATTTGTGCAAAGCCTACCAGGAGCGTAAATGCATAGGGAATCAACAGACTGTAAAAGAGCTTATTGATCTTTTCTAAGTCAAAGTTTGCTGTTAAAATTATAAAGAGTACAATGTATTGCAGTATGACAAATAGCCAATGAATACTGAGCATTTTGTATCTGGCAAAGGCAAAAGAAATCATAAAAGAGACGATAAATGCAATAGCGTAGGCTTTTATACCTTTTGCTATTCCTCTAAAGTGAAAGCCTCCATTGATAAGATAGTATAAGAAGATGATAATAATGGCAAAGCTGATTGTGGAGATGAGTTTGTATTGAAAATATCTGTAGAAAAAGACTGTAAAAGTCAACAGATATAGTATATTATTTTCTATATCAATGACAAACATCAACAGCAAGCTGGGTGCAATGATGAGAGCACTTATATATGTCAGTGGAATGTCAAATAGATAAGAAAAGACTAAAACTAATAAGCAATATGAGATAAAAATAAGAGAATGCTTATTTTCCAAAAAGATTCTTCCTCAGTTCACGTATCATATTTTTATTTTCTTCTATAGCAAAGTATTCTTGAGCTTTATGTAGGAAAATTGCATAAATGGAGATAGAAATAAGCGTTACAAAAAAGACAATGACACATAAAAAGCCACGACGTGGGAAAGTTCTCAATCCAGCTGGTACTGCTTCTTCAATGATATTTAGAGTTGTAGTACCTCGAGATTCTTCGAGCTTTGCCAGTTCGAGTTGTGGGTAGATAAATTCATATATTTTTTTATACACTTCGAGATTTGCAGCCATAGGTAGGTATTGCTTCATAATATCAGGTATATTATCTAAGGCGATGATATATTTATTATTGCTATCTTTTGTTGTGCCTTCAAGTTTGCTGATAGCATTATTAATTGATTGCATTTCATCTTGTAGACTTTCAAGACGAGGGTCATTGTCACTCATACTGGATTTGAGTATATCGTAACTAATTTCCCTTTTTACTCTTTCTGATTCAAGCTTAACATATTCATTAACAAGGGATTTTGTTTGCTCTTCAATATTTAAGACATTATATTTTTGTTGGAAAACCTTCATATTTGTCATTAAAGAATCGATATCTTGGTTTATTTGTACAAGCCTGTTTTCCAGAGTAATTCTGGATTCTTTTGCTTTTGTCAGCCTATCATATTTATTGTATCTGTCCAATTCTTCGATAATATAGTTTGCTATGATTGGAGACAATTCTCTTTCTTTACTTTCAATACTGACAGTCAAGAAGCCAGTTTCTGGATTGTACCCAACTGAGAGCATATTTTGTTTGATCGCAAGGATTGTTGCATCTCTAAGTCTGTGAATATCATCAGTTTGTCCTTTTAATTTAAAGTAAGCTGTCAAGTCGAATTGATCAATAAGCTTTTCCAAAAATGGACGACTGTTGATAATTGCAATGAGTCTTTGTCCTTCGCTTTCAGCACCGCCTGATAATCCTCCAGCAAAACTGCTGAGCAAAGAGCTGCTTAAACCGCCTAAGCTTATGCCAGATGAGCTGGTCAATGGTTGAACCACGGCAGTTGATGTCCATTTTTGGGTAACAACGAGGCTGAAAATGACTACAGCAATACTCATCACAAGAGTAACCCAAAAGATCATTTTCTTTCTGATTGCGAGAATGTTCAGTATTTCAAACACGCCAATATTTTTCTTTTCTTCCATTAGTTTTATCCTATTATAATTATTTTTACAGAATAAAGATATTTTTATATTTTTGATGCTTTTGTCAACAAAAAAGACATATCAGTTTAAAAAAGTTAAAAATACATAATCCAGGCATTGATCATTTTTTGGAAATAAGCTTATTATCTTGAATTATACGTGATAAAATAATGTAATAATAGCAATAATGTGTCATTTTCTTGACATTTGTAAAGATTCATTGTCTTATTAAGAATTGGTTTGATTATTGCTTTATAATAAAAAAGAGGTTTTTATAAAATAAATTTGTAATAATAAATCAGCAAACAAAGGGTTTAAAAGTGAAAATAATTAACAATATTAGCAATCTTTTGGCACGAGCAGAATCGAGCTGCAGTATAGGAGAGTATAAAGACTCAATAAACATGGCTAAAACTGCATTAGAACAGTCAATAGAAGCAGATTTTAAAAAAGGACAAGCAGAGGCTTATCGGATTATTGGATCAGTATATTTAGATCAAGCTAAATATTTGGAATCAGAAGAGGCACTTTTAAAATCTATCGGATATTATTCAGAAGATGATTGTGAAGAGCTGCTTTTAGCCTATTCAAGCTTGGGAACTTTATACTCTCAACAAAATGACAATTCAAAGGCTTTGGAGCATTTTTACAAAGGTTTGGAGATTGCAAAAAGTTCTAAAAATGAAAATTATATAGCGAGATTATATTTTAATCTTGGCAATTTCTATCTAAATACAAAGGATACTATAAAGTCGCGAGAATACTATTGTAAAGCTTATAAGATTTACAAAAAAAATGAAAGTGAAATGGATCTTGCCCATATCTATAACAGCATGGCAGTCTTAAAGCACTTGTTATCAGACACCAGTATGTCTTTCGCTTACTTTAAAAAGACATATAAGATTTGGGAAAAACATAATCATAAAAGAGGGATGTTGATTGTTGCAAATAATCTTGCCCGTTTATTAGTTGAACAAGGCGATCATGTTCAATCTATAAAGTATATTGAAAAACAAATCGCCCTATCAATTGAGCTTGATAATAATTATTCATTGTTTCTTGCATACACAAATCTTGGCAGTATCTATACCGGATTAAATCAATTAAACAAAGCAAATAGCTATTTTAAAGATGCTCAACAGCTTGCAAAATACTCAAAAATTGGAAGTACATATAAGAGATATTTAAAGGAAGTTACCAAGTATTATGTTGCAACTGGAGACTATCAAGAAGCCTATAAAACAAGCCAGGAATTACTTGAATATCAAAAACAGGATTTTGAAGATCAAATAAATGAACGCATGAAAACTATCAAGACAAACATGTTGGTTAAAGAAAAAGAAGAGCAAAGTAATCTATACAGACAAAGAAATGAAGAGTTGGCACAGCTTATAAGCGAAATTGAAGCACAAAAAGAACATTTAGACAAAACAAATACAGAGCTTTTGCAGTTAAATGAAACAAGAAATACAATTTTTGCAACTATCTCTCATGATTTGAGAAACTATATTGGGGCAATATCGACAATAACTGAGATGTTTAAACTTGAAAATACGGATGAAAAATATAATTCTTATATTGATGCCATCCAACAATCCTCTGCCAATGCACTGAAGCTGTTAAAAGAGCTGTTAGAAGTTAGCATTTTAGAGTCCCACGAATTCAAACTGGATAGGAGTATTGTGCCTGTTAATGACTTGTTTCAGAGCTTCATGAGCTTAGTTGAAATACCTGCTCACAAGAAAAATATAGAAATTGAGCTGATTCTTGCAACAGATAATATCAATGCAAATATAGATACAAGTCGATTTTGGCAAGCAATTAGCAATATTATTTTCAATGCTATCAAGTTCACACCTTGCCATGGCAAAATTATTATCAGTGTCAATAGGGAAGACAAGCTTTTTAAAGTTGTAATTAAGGATAATGGCATTGGGATTAAAGCAGAGATGTTAGATCATATTTTTGATAAATTTACCTTTGCAAAAAGACGAGGCACTGATGGCGAGGCGACAATTGGTCTGGGTTTATACATGTCAAAAAAGCTGATCGAGATGCATCAGGGCAGTATTGAAGTGGAATCAGAAGTAGGTAAAGGAACGATATTTACTATTCTGATGCCCTGTGCTGAAGATAAATAGCTATAAAAACAACTTGTTTATAATCAGTATTATTAATACAAAAAAGCCGCAGTTGATACTGCGGCTGTTTAATTTTATTGTTTTAAACTATGAATCTTCCCACCATGACGTTGAGTTCGTCAGATAGTTTTTTTAGACCAGTAGCTGCGTTATTAAGTCCTTCTGATTCTTGGGCTGTGCTCTGTGCTGCTTCGGCAATACCAGTTAAATTGCTTGTTATTTCGTTGATACCATGAGTGATTTCAACAGTATTTCTGGCAATATCTGCGACGCCTTCAGCGGCTTCACAACTGTTTCTCGAAACCTCACAAGCAGCATTAGCAACGTTTGCAGAGTTCTTTGCTATCTCGTTGACACCTTGCCCTGCTTCGTTGATATTTCTGCTTATTTCTTCAACTGATACACTTACATTACGGCTATATTCTCCGACTTTACGTGAGCTATCTGCTGCATTGGCGATATTCTTTGCTATCTCGTTGACAGTGACAGACTGTTCTTCTGCATTTGCTGCGACGTTTGTATTAATTTCGTTCAGTTCTTTGATCACT
>JAJBBH010000009.1 GCA_020532185.1 Candidatus Cloacimonadota bacterium
ATGTATTTTAAAAACGATGAGTGACAGGGTGCGAGACGGTAAACACTACTCACTCGTTCACTTGTTCACTTGTTCACTCCATCGAAGATGGCTTGAGTGGTACATTGTTAGTTTCCAAGTTTTATTGTATGTATTTTAAAAACGATGAGTGACAGAGCACGAGATGGTAAACATTTCTCGCTTTTTCTCTCCAAGGCAGTTAGCTCTATGGCGAAGTCATCTCTTCACAAAGCGATTCTATCAAGGCAGTTGAGCAAACAGATCTTTTTTCTAAAAAGGAGAAGAAAATTCTTCACATCTCAAACATTTGAGACAAAAAACAAGGCTCAAAAAAGGAGCTATATATCTATATTACATCAGTTTAACATAGCTCAATTCTTATTGGCACAGGCATTGCAATTATATAGGTCAATGATAGTGTGACAAAAAACAATAGCACCTCTCAAACTGGGGACGCCCATTCGGTTCGGTATTTAGGGGAGTGATATCCCCTTTTAATTTAACACAAAAGAAAAATAATAAATGGAGACTAAAATGAAGAAATTAACTTTACTCGCAGCTTTAATCTTGATAGCATTCAGCTTGTCAGCACAAAGCCGTTTAAAAGACATTTCTACTTTTTCAGGTATTGAATCAAAAGAATTGATCGGTTACGGACTTGTGGTTGGTTTACAAGGCACAGGCGATGGCACAAGCTCACAGATGACTATACAGTCAATAATGAATATGCTTGAACACTTTGGCATCACTATACCTATCAATAAGATAAGACCTAATAATGTCGCTGCAGTAATGATCACAGCTACTATGCCGCCTTTTATGAGAGCTGGTTCGCGCTTTGATGTCAATGTGTCTTCAATTGGCGATGCAAAGAGCCTTGAAGGCGGTGTATTGTTAATGTCTCCACTCGTTGGTCAAGATAATATCAAGTACGCATTGGCACAGGGACCTGTTTCATTTGGAGGTTTTAATGAAGAAATTCGTAATACCAAGATGAGAAAAAACTACACTAATGTTGGACGTATCCCAAATGGTGCTGTACTTGAAGTTGAATTAGAAAACAAAATGTTAGTTAATGGCGAGCTAAATCTGGTCTTGAATCAGGCAGATTTTACCACAGCTCAAAGGATTGTTAGTAATATCAATGATACTTATCGCGGTAGAATAGCAAATGCGTATGATGCTCGAACTATCACAATCACAGTGCCAGACTCAATTTTAGTGCGTAATAATTTAATTGGTTTTATCTCGAATGTTGAAAACTTGAGAGTTGTGCCTGAACAAAATGCTATCGTAGTTATTAATGAGCGAACAGGAACAATTGTGGCGGGTGGCAATGTACGCATCAATGAAATCGCTATTGCACACGGTAATTTGGTCATCCAAGTAGAAACACAAGTAACACGCACTCAAGTCGGTCCATTTGGCAGAGAAGAAGAAGAAACAACAATCAATGTAAAAGAAGATGCGAGAGTGGTAACCATGCAAACAGCGACCGTCGAAGACCTTGCACGTGCATTGAACAGTATCAAAGTATCACCGCGCGACTTGATCTCAATCTTCCAATCAATCAAAGAAGCTGGTGCATTACAAGCCGAATTGAAGATAATGTAAGGAGTAAGCCATGATCAATATGTCTATACAAGATTTTAAGAGCTCATATACCCAGCAGCAATCAGCACGCAATTTGGAAAAAGCAACAAACCTGCAAGATGCAAATCTTGATAGCGATGAGAAGATTGAAGAAGCGGCACGCGAGTTTGAAAAGATGATGGTGAAGATGATGTTTGGCGAAATGACAAAATCATTAGAATCAGGTGGTTTTTTTGGATCCGAAGCAGGCTCAGACTTTTATCAGGATATGTATATTGATAGTATTAGCGAAATGATGAGCAAAAATCAGTCTCTTGGCTTGTCAAATATGATAATTAGACAGTTGAAAAATGATTATGGCACAAAGCCAGCAGATAATTCTTTAGAGCAATTTAGGCAGCAAAAAATATCTGAGCAAGTAAAAACACAGCAAACACAAAATACAAAGCCAAAAACTCTGACAAATAGGCTTGATCAATACGATGATCTTATCAAAAAGGCTGCCGATACTTATAATTTGGACACCAAGCTAATCAAGGCAGTAATAGCACAAGAAAGTTATGGAAATCATAAGGCTGTATCACATGTAGGTGCAAAAGGTTTGATGCAATTGATGGATGGCACAGCAAAAGATTTGGGCGTGAATAACCCATTTAATCCAGAAGAAAACATTATGGGTGGTGCAAAATATCTGAGACAGCAATTAGATAGGTTCAAATCAAAAGAACTTGCTCTTGCAGCTTATAATGCAGGACCTGGCAATGTAATAAAGCATAACGGCATACCACCGTTTAAAGAAACACAAAACTACGTTCGCAAAGTAATGCGTTACTTAGACACTTTATAAAAGAGAAGGAGATTATGATGAAAGCACTTGTAAAAGATTTCTTTCGAGCATGGGAAGACGAAATAGCAGCTTACCAAGAAGTTTCGTTATGCCTCGAAGACCAAAAGGCTTCACTGATTGAATGGAATATCAAGAAATTTCAAAAAGTCAGCCAACAGATAGCCCTGCATATAAGTAGAGCTCACAAACACACCAATGTCAGACATGACTTGATGGAAAGCATATTGGTATTAAAGGGTAATGAAGTAGATCAAGATAGCTTGAAAAACATCTTTGAAGTTATTGAAGAAGATGAACTAAAAGAGCAAGCATTAGTTTACTTTAAAACTTTTTCCAATACATTACAGAAGATTAACAAACTATCGTCAGAAAATAAAGAGCTTATCAAGACAGGTTTGACTCTTGTTGGAGATAATCTTGAGATGATTGCTGACATGATAGACAAAGATAGAGTATATAGTCGCGTGGGTATGATACCAGCGAAGCATAATTCTATCCTATTGAATAAGCAGGTGTAAGATGTTTTGTCAACTCTTGCAAAATAAAAATGTTGTACTTGTTGATGAAAGAAAGCTGTACTCATCAAATATGTATAATAATGACCCTTCAATAAGATGTTCTTATAAAGATCCTATTGAGCAAGAGATAAAACAACTTTGCAAGCTTCATAATTATCAGCAAAAACAAAGGGATCTTGATATACAACGAGTTTTTATTAGAGGTCTTGGATATACGCCAGAACTCTTTAATAAGGCTTGTCTCAATATAGAAAGAGGTGCGTAATGTTTCAACTAATATCTTTGGGCAAAAGGGCTCTGGCAGTAACAGAAAAACACTTAGAAACAGCCTCACATAATATTTCAAATGTAAATACAGAGGGATATTCTCGACAACGGGTAGTGCAGGAAAGTGGATTGCCTATCGATTACCCATATGGCACAATTGGTACAGGTGTTAATATCCAAAGTGTCGAACGCATGAGAGATGAGTTTTTGGACATTAGCTTTCGCGACAATCAATCACAACTTGGCTTTTGGGACAAGAGGTCGGAAGTTCTTGAGAAATTGGAAACTATGCTTAATGAACCATCAGATTTTGGTTTGAGTAATAAAATTAATCAATTCTTTTCTTCGTGGGATTCATTATCAAGTAGCCCCACAAGTGAGACATATCGCATGGATCTCATCAATAATACTCAGCAAATGACAGACGGCTTTAATAGAATGTATGATGATTTGTCAGGCTTTGTCAAAACAATTGATAATGAAATAATACATAATGTTTCACGAATTAATCAGATTTCTCAAGAACTTGCAACTTTAGCCAAAGGGATTAACTTTACAAATGGACAAGTTAATGATCCAAATGATCTACTCGACAAGTATGATCTATTGGTCGATGAGCTTGCTAAATATGGCAATATAACAGTCAAGACAACTGACTTTGGTCAAAAAGCAATATATTTTGGTAGTGACTTGATCGTTGATGGCTCGTCTGCAAGACAAATTGGTTTGGAAGAAACCACAGTCAATGGAGTAACCGTGCACAATCTTGTCTGGAGTAATAATTATGACAAGATAAATGGGCTTAAAAATGGTGAATTGCTTAGCTTGGTTGACTTACGCGATAATGTTGTACCTTCTTATCTAAGCCAGCTTGATAAGATTGCCGATACAATAAAAGAAGCAGTTAATCAGATACATTTGCAAGGGCATGACTTTACAGCAACAAGAGAAAAAGGGCATTACTTCTTTGACCAGGATTCTTCTGGTGCAAAAGACTTTAGATTGAGTTTAAACATACTTAACGACCCATATATGATAGCGACATCTCGTTCAGGAGAATCAGGCGACAATGAAATTGCATTAGCTATCGCTAATCTTAGAAATGAAGCTGTGGTTGATGGTAATCAAAGCATTAGTCAAGCTTATGCAAGCTTGGTTTATAAAATTGGTAGCGATGCAAACTATACAAATATTAAAAAAGAAAACCAGGCTATGACCACAGAACAGGTAGATAATTTTCGTGAATCAGTAAAAGGTGTATCTCTAAACGAAGAGACAGCTAATTTGATAAAGTATCAACAAATGTATCAAGCATCAGCCAAAATAGTGAAGTTAGCTGATGATATGCTCAAAATAGTGTTAGGATTGGTATAATGATTTTAAATACATATTTTGCAGGATGCAACTTAAAAAAATAAGACCAGGGAAGGTGAATTATGTTAGTATTAACACGCAAACAAGGTGAATCGATTCGAATCGGAGACGACATAGAAATAGTCGTCACAGACATCAATAAGGGATCTGCAAGAATAGGCATTCTTGCACCAAAAAGCATGACAATCTATCGTAAAGAAATTTATGAAAGAATCTTAAAAGAAAATCTCGCTGCAGCACAGCTTGTCCAAGAAACAAGCAATTTGGATAATCTTAATAAGATACTTTCACAAAAACTTAAAAAGCAATAACAAAGGAGTTATAATGCGTATCACCACAAATGCAATGTTTAATTCGATGCTTTCTAATCTCAATAAAAATGTGGCTGATTATCAGAAGATTTATGAACAAGTTGCAACAGAGAAAAGCATCAATAACCCATCTGATGACGCAAAAGGACTATCTGTGAGCACAGTCTTGAAATCTCAAAATAGTGCTTATACGCAATATCTTGAAAATATTGAAGAGGCTAAAAACTATTTAAAAGGAGCAGATAATGCTCTTGGACAACTACAAGACTTGATTATCCAGATACGTGAGTTTGCTCAAAGTAATGCACAAGAAACTTCTACACCTGTTGAAATGGATATTGCAGCCCAGCAAATTGATCAGTTTTTGGAAGAAGCTTTAAATATTGCAAACACAAAAGTTAATGACCGCTATATCTTTGCTGGATATCGTAATGATAAGCCCGCTTATGTGAATACTGCAAGAATTATTACACCATATGCAGCTGCTGAAAATGCCTATGAAGGCATAGTTACATCATCAGGCGAATACACGGGCGATTCAAATAAAACGTATATGATTCGCTTTGCAAAAGACGGCTCTGTCGGTGCAGAATCAAACATGGAAACCACTACATATCAGATATCTGAAGATAATGGTCAAACTTGGTCAAATGCACAGGCACTAACTAATCTCAAGCTTGAAATCAAGAATAGTGATGGTAGCAAATCTGGCGTTGAGCTTGAGTTTACAGACAATGAATTTAAAGAAGGCGACACGTTCATGGTGCAAGTGGCAATGGGCAGTTATCAAGGCGATAACGGCAAAATTGCTTTCAATACCAATATTCACAGTAAAATTGAAACGAATATTAATGGACAAGAAATCTTTGAAGAAAGTGGCTTTTTTGATAGTGTTTATAAACTAAAAAATGCACTCTTATCTCGCAACTTTAATGAGATTGCCCAATCTGTTGAAGAGCTCGATACAATGCATACAAATATTCAATCAAAAGTTACCTCGACAGGTATTAATCTCAATAGACTTGAAATCACACACAATAACCTAATCTCGCTCAATGACAATGTAATTGACCATATTCAGAGCATTGAAAAAATAGATATCACTGAAATTCTAAGCAGAATAGCAATGGTAGAAAATGCACTTAATGCCTCTATCACCTCAATGTCCAAAGTGATACCACAAAACCTCTTAAGCATTTTATAAAAAGGAGAAATAAAATGAAAGTTTACACCACAAGATTCGGAGAAATTGAAATAGCTGATGAAACAATCATCGCTTTTCCAAATGGAATTTTAGGATTCCCAGAGCAAACGAATTATGCTCTCATCAACACAGATGACAATTCACCGCTGAAATGGCTGCAATCACTCGATGACCCAGCTCTCGCTTTTGTAGTTACCAACCCAAACCTCTTTAAGCCTGACTATATGATCGACGCATATAGAAAAGACTTGGCTGATATCAACGTGCAAAATGAGGAAGATGCACTTGTCTTAGTTATAGTTACAGTGCCAAAAGACCCTGCTAAAATGACTGCAAACCTCAAGGGACCAATCTTGATCAATACAAAAAATAGACTTGCTAAGCAATTAGTTATTGACAACAATGATTACAGTATCAAGTATCGACTCTTGGACGAAGAAGAAGCAATGGTAGCGATGGGCTAAATGAATAAAACACATAGAAGGGAATCTAATGTCTCCAGGGAAGGAGAGTGTTTTTTCAAAGCATATAAATCACTTGTTTCGTCTGTTTGCTGGATGATAAAGTGCGTGTTCTTCTTGAATAAATTTCAAGTCAATATGAGTGTATATTTCTGTCGTTTGAATAGATGCATGTCCCAAAAGCTCTTGCACAATTCTCAGGTTTGCTCCCGCTTCCAAGAGGTGGCTTGCAAACGAATGCCTTATTGTGTGCGGACTTATCTTCTTTTGGATACCCGCTTCTAATGCCAGCTTTTGCAATACTTTCCAAAAGCCCATGCGTGACATTGGCTTGCCATTATAGTTTAAAAAAACTATGTTTGTAATATTGTCTTTTTTTAGGTTAAGCCTCGCTGTTTTTATATAATAATTAACCCACTCAATAGCTGTATCGTTGATGGGTATAATCCGTTGTTTATTGCCTTTACCTGTTACTTTTATTAATTCTTGACTAAACATCAAGTCACCCAAACTAATATTTAGCATTTCAGATACTCGTACACCAGTTGCATACATAAACTCCATAATAGCACGATTACGGACACCTAAATCGGTATTAATATCAATAGTCTCGATTAGCTCAAACATCTCTTCTACGCTAAGAATATCGGGCATATAACGACTTTGTTTAATTGATGGCACCATATCAAAATCGACTTTAGTTGGAAAATCATTTTCTACAAGATAATCAAAGAATGACTTGAGCGAGCTTCTTTTACGTGCCATAGAAGATGCTTCAAGTGGTGCATCATAAAGTGTGGACATATAATTGATAATATCATTACATTCAACAGCAAGAATGCTTTTGCTTGCCCATAGCATAAATTGCTCTAAGTCATTTAAATAAAATGATATACTTAGCTCATTGACACCTTTCTCTGTTCTGAGATAGTATCTGTATCTGTTTATTAGTGCTTGGTCTTTTTCGTTATACATCATAAAAAAGCCGTCAGACAAAGCTGACGGCAATACAAAATCTATTCTTTTGCTTGATAATTCGGTGCTTCTTTGGTAATTGTTACATCATGTGGATGACTTTCTCTCAAACCAGCACTTGTTATTTCTACGAACTCTGCCTTTTCAATCAAATCCTCTATTGTAGCAGCACCACAATAGCCCATACCTGCTCGCAAACCACCTGTCAGCTGGTATAAGAAGTCTTTTAATGGTCCTTTATATGCGACCATACCCTCAATACCTTCGGCAACTAATTTGCTTGTATCTTGTGCATTTTCTTGGAAATATCTGTCTTTACTACCTTTTTGCATTGATGCTAAAGAGCCCATACCGCGATACGACTTGAAGCGTCTGCCATTATAAATGATAGATTCTCCAGGGCTCTCGTCAGTGCCTGCCAAGAGGCTGCCAAGCATTACACCGCTGGCTCCAGCAGCAATTGCTTTAACTATATCGCCAGAATATTTGATACCACCGTCTGCAACGACTGTAACGCCTGCTTTATCTGCTTCTTCAAAAGCATCCATGATCGCTGATAACTGAGGTACGCCTACGCCTGCGACAACACGAGTAGTACAAATCGAGCCAGGACCGATACCAACCTTGACAGCATTCACACCTGCATCTATAAGCGTTTTTGCAGCGTTTGCAGTTGCTATATTTCCAGCAATAATATCAATATTCAAGTGTCTTTTAATTGTTTGAATTGCATTTAATATGTTCACATGATGACCATGTGCTGTATCGATAACTAACACGTCTATTCCGCTTTTCACAAGCTCTTGTGCACGTTCGAGATAATCGCCAGTCACACCTATACCTGCACCAACTAAAAGCCTGCCATTGATATCATTTGCGGCTTTTGGATATGAGATTTTCTTTAAGATATCTTTGACTGTGATCATGCCAGCAAGCTCGTCTTTTTCATTTAATAAAAGCAGCTTTTCTATTCTGTTTTGATGCAAAATCTTTGTTGCCTCATCATAATCTATTCCCACAGAAGCTGTGATCAGCCTCTCTTTTGGAGTCATAATATCCTTGATTTTCTTGCTCTGGTCTTGTTCAAAACGTGTATCACGATTGGTAACAATACCCACAACTTTGCGATTGGAAACAACTGGGAATCCACCAAAACCGTATTGAGCCGCCAAAGCATGTGCGTGTGCGATAGTGTCGGTAGGTTTGAGGCAAATAGGCTTTGTAATCACGCCTGATTCTGATCTTTTGACAATATTCACCTCATTTGCTTGTTCTTCGATAGAGAAGTTTTTATGAATAATGCCGATGCCCCCTTCACGTGCCATAGCAATAGCCATTGAAGACTCTGTAACAGTGTCCATAGCGGCACTAATTATAGGGATATTAAGTTTTATGTTCGCAGTAAGCTGCGTCGAGGTATTGACAGTAGCAGGCAGTACTTCTGATTTTGCTGGTACCAATAGCAGATCATCGAATGTAAAGCCTTTTTTAATGATTTTCTTTTTCATCTTTAACTCCATACTGACTTTTTAACGAAAAATATGATATGCAGGTATTTGTCAAGCAGTTTTTTACTATCAGCTTTTTTTATTTCAAATATTAGTAATAAAGGCGACCTTAGAAGTCCAAAACAATTACTTTAATATAATCAGTTTCTCTATCTTTTCCACCTTTTTACCACTGTTTATTTGTTTTGCAGTAATTTTGTAGAAATAGGTATTGTTGGCAATGCGATCGCCATCATTGTCCCTGCCATCCCAGTATATTTGATTATATCCTTTGGTGCAGAGCCCTGCTTTGATATCCTTGATTTTCCTGCCAGTAATCGTATAAATCTTGATATCAATCTCGGCATCTTCTGTGTTGTGAAAAGTAAAATAAGCGTCTTTTTTGACAGGATTTGGATAGATCAAGACTTGATCAAGCTCCAATGCTGAGCTTTTGCTAACAACAAAGTCCATGCTTGCAACGGTAGGTTTGTTAAAGTTATCAAAGGCAATTATTTTGAGTGTATGCTCACCCTCGACAAGCTTATTTAGTTGCCAGTAAAGTGTGCCTTTTGTGTGTGAATCAGTATCGTAAATAAAGCCTTTGGTGATAACGATAGGCTCCGTGCTATCATCGATCAAGAGCACAATTTCATGCCCTGAAGAACCCAAGATATTAATACCATTGGCATCATACATATCGACGATTAATAGAGGGTTTTGACTGATACGGTCGCCTTGTCTAAACTTTCTGCTCTCGAGATAAATATCAACTTGTGGTGCGTCATTATTTTCAACAAAATAATCATGACCAGCAAACTCGATATTAGTCAAATAATTAATATAATCCAGATCAGCTGCCTCATCATAATGATAAGCAACTATTTTGCCTGTATATCCTCCAATAATATCATCTGGCACAATGAACTGAGCAGAGAAATCGCCTGTAGATAAAGTTGATTTTCCTTTGAATATGTTCTTGCCATCAACTGTCACATGAACACTTGCCAACTCTGACACCACATTATAACTACGCTGGCTATCAAGCACAAATATCTCTGCCTCGCCATGACTACCGTGTGCAAAAGAACCCTGAGCAGCCACTGTTTCTCGTGCTTGAAAGTTATCTGTATCTTCACCATTTGTGTGTTCAAGAATTATATTATTGAGTCTTTCTGGTCCATAAATAGGTAGCAGTGGATCTCCTAAAAGCTGATAAACGTTTGTATTAAAACTTTGATTAACAGGCTTTTGACAAGTTAGCATAAAGCTTTCACCTATGCTTTTTCTATTATTAAAAGACTGAGTCAGCAGCTCTGACATTAATGTAACATTGCCGTTATTATATGAATCACGCAGAGCACCAATAGTCGCAATTGCACCACCGCCTGGATTCATAATCATATATTCAGCAATACTTTTGATATTTGGATTATCTGTTCTGCCAACACTACAAGAGCCAAAAAAGATAGCAGTTAATCGATCAATATTGTTCAAGCGTGCCATATCTTCGATACGCAGATAGTTTTCGTCTCCAACAGAGACAGGATCACCATGCCCCATATAAATGCTAAGAAGTGCACCTTCATTGATTTTACTGACAAATAAGTCGTTTACTTCAGGCTTTTTCTTAAACTCGTTGAGCGGATAGTCCTGAGCAAAAATCTTTTCTTTAAATGCCGATACATGCAAGGCTGCTGCAATTGTTTCGATAGCCATAGAGTGCATAGTGTCAGTGATACTCGATACATAATTAAAATCATCAGCCAACATAAGCACCCTATTTGTCCAGGTGCCAGACTTATTATTGAGGTAATTAATTAGCTTATTTTTGTATATTTCCCAATCACTTAGATTCATTATGGGAATACGACCTATAATAATTTCAGGCATATTTATTTCATTGAAATAACCATAGTATTGGTCAGAGCTTGATCTACTATTAAATGTGCCTCCAGTGGCTGATTGAGCTTTATTAAAGATAGTCATCACTTGGTTTTTTTGGTTTGCCATACCAGAATAGTTACGCCAATCAATAGTACCCGAACCCATTAGGGTAACCCCTTTGAGCTTTGGTGCGGGGCAGGTCTCATATACATATTCAAGGTAATTCCTGATAGCTATTGGATCGTCGTTTCCACCTGCAAATTGATTGATGATATCTTCTTGATAGGCAATTCGTGCATTAACGCCGTAATATTCTTGATATATTTGCTTCAAATCGTCTGCTGCTGTGCCGAGTGTCTTATTAGTGATAATCACAAAATCAACCTGACTATGATCTGCACTTAAATCTTTCACCTGCTCTCTTTTTAGATTATTTATGTTAATGATATCGCTATTTTGTACAATCCAAAATTCATCTCCTGAACTACTTTCTGCTATAAAAGAGAAGCTATTATCTTGAAAATTTGGTGTGATTTGACTTAGCTGATCAAAATCTTTAATCTTAAACACTTGCAAATCATTACCTGGCTTATTAGCAAACTGATATTTAACTCTTTTTGGAGTACTTGTTTTTTCTATTTCAAAATTATAAGGCTGAGCACGCTTTATCAGCTTTTTATAATAGATGATATCATAAAAATCGAAATACATATCAGACCAAACAGTCCTAAAAACATCGAGCTGCATGCTGTTATTTCCCTCTGTAAGATTTTGAACCTCACCCTCCAGCTTTTGCATTGATGCTGTCGTCCATTGAAGAGATTTGAACTCTGTCCCATTGAGTGAGAGCCTTACATGATGTCGTTCTGAACTACTTGAAACAGCCTGTTCAGTTTTTACAAAAGCTCTGATATACTTTTCTTTGCTTTGATCGAGATCTTCAATATTAAAATTGAACATAAAAGAGGCATTAGATCGACCTTCCATCTTCTGAGTATACCAAGCATAATAAAGCTCAAACTTCTCATTCATGCGTGCACGTTCTGTTTCGATATGTTGCAAATAATGCACAGAGCTTTTTTCTTCATCCCATGTATTTGGGCTTGATTCTATGCTAATTCTCTTTGCAGGTCCATCAAACTCACCCCATGTTAGCCAATACTTTGTCGCACCAGAAAATGGATTATAATAATAAAAATCACCGTTCATATTACTTTCAAAAGAAAACTCGCTATTCATCCCAAAACCGTCTCTATCGCGTGCATAAAGCAAAATATAGTCATTTTGATCGAAGTTGCCATCTTCTGCACCAGATACATAAATCGGAATCTCCACAAACTCGTGTCCAAGATAGTTTGGATATGATGACATTGCGGCACCACCAGTAGAAAATACCCTCAGCTTTGCAGGGTCAATATCGCTCAATGGAGTATCAGTTATCTGTGATGCATTTAAACGATAAATTCCGTCTTTATTTACCTCGAATGAATACCAATGGTTACTTTTATTAAATTGAGCGAAATTGATGGCTAATTCGTCTTTTGAGCGAGAATAATACTTGCCAGTATCCCAGTTTAAGATCATAGTCGAATATAAATCATCCCAGCTGTCTGTCATCGGTTTTTTTTCTCTTGTATTGCCTGATATCTGCACAGTAACAAGCATTTCATCGATTATGTGCATGCTTTTGTCTTTTGTGTCGTAAAGCATTGGATAGATGTTTATTGGCACAAGGCAATACTCACGAAACTTGATAGTTTGATCGATTTTAAAGGTTGATTTACGATAGTTCTGATACTTCTTTTCATCTATTTTATATTCGTTTTGTAGATTGTTTTCTCTGTCGTAAAAGAAGCTTGGAGCAGGCTGCCACTCTTTATATAGTTGTTTTTTATACTCATTGATAGGCTTGATACTCATGCTTACAGAGCCATTTTCTGGCACAGCGATATTATAGCTGATAAAAGGCAATTCAGGCTCTCCCTCGTTCAGATTGAAAGACATATTTCGATAATCTTTGATATATGAAAATTGCTCATTCGTCTCTATATTCAGGCTATCAATTTTAATGATAAACTGCAGTTCATGCGGTGTTTCGCTGATTATATGTGTACTATATGCAAATAAAATGCTTAATGGTACTATCATCAAAAGCAAGAACAATTTAAACTTCATTTTACCTCCATTATGATATAAGCGAAGAATAACTAATTGTTTCAATTTATTTATTTATGATAGCTTGTCAAACTTTTTTTTACTGTATATGTTTTAAGCTTGTGCTCTCGTATGTACAAGTTTCCGACTTGTACTCACGTATGTACAAGTTTCCGACTTGTACTCTCGTATGTACAAGTTTCCGACTTGTACTCTCGTATGTACAAGTTTCCGACTTGTACACTCGTATGTACAAGTTTCCGACTTGTACACTCGTATGTACAAGTTTCCGACTTGTACACCAACAGCTATCGCTTGCGAGGAAATAAGCATGCAAAAACGCAGAACGATGCAGTATTAATCGTCGTGGTATGATACCTGGTCTTTGTACAAG
>JAJBBH010000045.1 GCA_020532185.1 Candidatus Cloacimonadota bacterium
AGCAAGCCATTATCTTAACAAAGAGATTTATGTGATTAGTGATGTGCAAGATGAGAATGACAAGTTTGAAGATTTTGATATACCTGTCTTTTTTATACCAAGTTCTGACTTACAAAATAGACGAAATATTGCTTGTATTAATTCTAAAGTCCAAAGTAACCTTGTCGAGCAAGAAATACAAAGAACAATTATGTTTGATATACAAAACTTTGCTGATGAAAATATCAATAATATCATGGTAAAACTAATTCTTAATTCATCAGTTGTTGCAGAAAAAATGATAAATCTCAATGCTAAACAGGTAAGAAACGATAGCTTTACTATTTCAACACCACAGATTGGTTGGAATTATGGCTGGATTGAGATACAAGATGAGAGATTTACACCAGATAACCGACATTATTTCTCTTTTTATATTGAACAAGATATAAATGTAGCAGTATTTTCTGATAAAGACAGGCATTTGCCCAAAGCTGTACAGAGTATTTTAAGGCTTTATGGTGCGAAGACTGATTATATTGATATGCAGTCTTTTTCAGCAGAACAGATTGCGGATTACTCATTCTTTATACTTGATTTAAAGCAATTCAGTCCTCAACTGAAGCTCTTGCTCTCACAGCTAAAAGAACAGGGTAAAAACGCTCTTTTTGTGATGAATAAGGGCATGAATCATCATGATATTACTTGGTTGGAAAACATTAGTGGTGCAAGTATCAATCAGGTGGATAACGAAGAGCTTGAGTTAACTTATATAAATACTCATCATCCGCTGATGCAAGTGTTTAAGGCTGAGCATAGCAAGAACCAAAAGCTTGTGCCTGCGTATCTTATCAAACCAAGTTCAAATGCAAATACATTATTACACGCAAAGCAGAATATCATTGCACTGGAGAATTATTTTATCTTTTGGAATATTGATTTTAAGAAAGATAGCGACTTCTTATATGACTCTTTTTTCCCTGTGTTTGCATACCAAACAATGCAGTATATCAATATGAATTCTGCATACAAAAAGAGCTATTTGTGTGGTGATAATATAGAGCTATTCGATGCAGCATTGACAGAGAACTTTAATCAAGCAATTGATTATAAGAAAAGTACATACAGCTTTGTAAAGCCTGGTATCTACGAAGTTAAAGAAAAAGGTAAAAAAACAAACTTTTATTCTGTCAATCAAGGCAGCTATGTTGAAAGCACTTATAAGAGGATTGCCAAGTTGGACAAGTCAATTATTTCTTTGCTTGACCAAAAATGGAGAGATAGTATTTTGCAGAATAGACTGGGCATTGAGCTTTGGAAATATCTGTTTTTTATAGTGTTAATGTTGATTGTACTTGAAATGCTAATAGTAAAGAAACATGAGAAAAGAAATCGATGATATGATAAAGATTTTTAGTTTTAAGTCTGTTCATGCGGCGATTAAGGCTGATGATTTGTTTGCAAAACAAAGCCTTGAATATAAGATAATAACAACACCTGAGTATATTAGCTCTGATTGTGGTATGTCTATAGAGTTTAAAGCCTTATTTATAAAAGAGTTTTGTAAGATTTTAGATGATAATAATGTTAAATATGTATTGAATGATAAGAGGGAATAATGTATGATTTGTTAAAAACTGTTGAATATGGGGGCTGTTCAGCAAAGCTCTCGCCGAAAGAACTTGATAGTATATTATCGAAGCTTGTATCACCAAAATCAGATAAACTTCTCGTATCTTCTGATACTCATGACGATGCAGCAGTTTATAAATTAAATGATGATACTGCATTAATCTTTACTACAGACTTTTTCCCACCGCTTTGTTCAGACCCCTATGAGTTTGGTCAAATAGCTGCAGCAAATTCACTTAGTGATGTTTATGCAATGGGCGGTACACCTTTGCTATGCCTGAATATCATCTTGTTTCCATCTGATAAAATACCCAATGAGGCTTTATATCAAATCTTGAAAGGTGGGCAAGATAAAGTTGAGGAGACAGGTGCGATGATTGTTGGCGGGCATACAATTGATGATTTTCCTCCTAAATATGGCTTGGCAGTCGTGGGTACTGTTCATCCTGATAAAGTTATAACTAATAGTCAGTCAAAAGCAGGGGATATTCTCATCTTAACTAAACCGCTGGGAATGGGTATTATAACAGCAGGGAAACGGCTTGATGAGGTGAGAGATGAAGACTATCAAAGAGCATTAGATTATATGAAATTACTCAATAAAAACGGTGCAGAACTCATGCAAAAGTATAATGTCAAAGCCGCAACAGATATCACGGGATTTAGCTTATTAGGTCATGCTTTAAAGATGTGCAAAGCGTCTAATGTGAGTATGGAAATTGATAGCTCTTCTTTGCCTGTACTCGCAGGTGCATATGAACTTGCAGATATGGGCTGTTTGCCAGGTGCAGCATTTAGAAATCAAGATTTTGCTGAGCCTGATATTTTATTAAAAGACCCCGACTATAACCTGAAAATGATTGGATTTGATGCACAAACCTCTGGAGGATTGCTAATTTCATCTCCTCCAAATATCGCAAATCAACTTCTGCAAGAGTTAAGAGATAATTTGTATCCTGATGCTTGCATAATCGGAAAAGTCACAGAGAAAAAGAATAAACATATTGAACTTAGCTAAATAAAGGAAGACTTATGAACAATATTTTGGAGCTTAAAAAACTACACAAAGAATATGAAAATGTTATAGCAGTAAACTCTATAGACCTTGATATTCCCAGAGGTAGTATCTTTGGCTTGCTTGGACCAAACGGTGCAGGTAAAACCAGTATGATACGTATTATCACCCATATAACTATGTTAGATTCAGGTTCAATCACCTTTAACTTCAATGAAAAAGGTATAAAAGATTATATGAATAATATTGGCTACTTGCCAGAAGAAAGAGGGCTATACCCTGAGATGAAAATCGGTGAACAGCTGATGTTTTTTGCTCAGATGAAAGGGCTATCAGCAAAGAAAGCAAAAGAAAATATTAATCATTGGCTCCAAAAATTGGATATGGAAGATTGGTATAATAAAAAAGCACAAGAGCTTTCCAAAGGTATGCAACAACTTGTACAGTTTGTGGCATCTATAGTCCATGACCCAGAATTATTGATATTTGATGAACCATTTTCAGGCTTGGACCCAATCAATACAGAAAGACTAAAAAAAGAGATAGTTGAGCTTGCAAAAAGAGATAAGACTATCATTTTCTCGACACATCAGATGAGCCAAGTAGAAGAAATATGCGATGAAATAGCCCTGATTGACAAAGGTGTAATCATCTTGGAAGGTAAATTAAAGGATATCAAGAATAGATTTAAGAAAGATATTTTTGAAATTAAGTATAATGGTCAATTTCAAAGCATGAATATTGATGGGCTGGACATTGAGCTGGTGGAAGATGGCTGTGCTTTGGTTAAAAACCTCAAGTATTACCCCAATTCACAGCTGTTGAAAATGCTGTCTGACCATGTGGAAATCTATTCATTCACAGAAATCCTGCCAAGTTTGAATGAGATATTTATTGAGCAGGTTACACGTGCCAAAAATATGATGGAGGCAAAGCATGAATAAAACGTTACTTGTGTTTAAAAAAGAATACTTTACGAGAGTAAAAAATAAGAGCTTTATCATCATGACACTGTTAGTGCCTGTGTTAATAATGCTCCTGATGACTTTGCCATTGCTGATGACTTTTTTTAAAAGTGGTACTAATAAAATAGCAATATTGGATGAAAGCGGTGAGTTTGCAGGAGCTTTTAATAATAGTAGTTATCTTGAATTTAGCTTTGTCAAAGGCAACTTGAACGAATGGAAAGATAAACTCAATCAAAATGAGATAGGCTTTGATGGTCTTCTTTATATACCAAAATTTGATATAAAATACCCAAGTGGCTTTGTTGTCTATTCTGACAAACAAATAGGTATAACAATACAAAAAACGATTGAAAATACACTGCAGAATAAAATAGAAACAATGAGATTTATTGATGCTGGAATCGATAAAGCCAAAGTTAATGAACTAAAAGTGTCTATAGATTTGCAAAATATCGTCATGCAAGAAGGTGGAGAAAAAAAAGGGAATGTGATTGCTTCAATAGCAGTTAGCCAGGTGATGGGCTTTTTTCAATACTTTATGATATTCTTCTATGGCAGCCTGATTATGATGGCTGTAACAGAAGAAAAGAAGAATAGAATTGTCGAGATAATAGTGTCTTCTATACCACCATTTCAGTTGATGTTGGGTAAGATTTTTGGTATTGCTGCAGTAGCAATTACACAGCTATTAATTTGGGTAGTCTTTATCATGATTTTAATGACAGTATTTTCTTTATTTATGTCGCCTATGTTGCTTGAATCTGTGCAAGATTTAGATGCAATAGCAGGTAGCAGCTCACAGCAGATAACCGATATGTTGGGCAGCATCGAAGCCTTCAATATACCTCTGATGCTCTTTGCATTTTCTTTCTTCTTTATATTTGGTTATTTGTTTTATTCAGCGTTATTTGCGGGTGCAGGTGCTGTTACAGATGATAATTCTCAAAACCAAACAATTACTATTCCTTTATCTATTCCTGTTATACTCTCTATGATCATTATGGTCAATGTTGCAGAACAGCCTCATAGCCCATTAGCTATCTGGTCTTCTTTAATACCTTTTAGCTCTCCGATTATTATGATGGCACGCCTACCCTTTGGTGTTCCATTCTGGCAATTAATTCTATCTATGTTTTTGCTGATAATAGGCTTTATTATCAATACATGGGCTGCTGGCAAGATTTATCGTATCGGCATACTTATGTATGGCAAAAAGATAAATTGGAATGATATCAGAAAGTGGATATTCAAAACACCTTAGTATTAAAATCTGTATTCAAAATATAGCATTGGCTGCTTTGTTTCATAGGAAAATGGATTGAATGAGGTATTGAAACTTGTATTTGTTTTTTCTGGTTTAGAGCTCTGTGTATGATTCTTTGAATACAAATAATAGCCTGCGATTGAGCCTAATGAACTGAGCGGAAGGTGTTTATCAAAGTTAAATAAATAGCTTAATCCGCCACCCATGAGAGCACCTGAAACGGTTGAGAGAGCTAAGTAGTTTCCATATGATGTGCTAAACTCGTTGTTCTGTGCTAATATCTCGCCGTGCTTCATGCCTATCGTTGACATAAGAACATATAAAAGCGAGCCTTGTGTTCTGTTTAAGTCTGCCAGCTGTGACATTGCAATACTGCCGAGTCCATACATGTTCCATGTTGTTCTTGCCACAATTGCATCGCCTTTTGTAAAGTCTATTTTATTACTCATTAATCTTCCATAATACAAGCCAGAATAAAGACTTGCTAAGGCTGTGGAACTGACGAGAGCAATGTTTTTGTCAGATTCAAAGGCATTCACAGAAATAGCCAAGCCAGTATAGTGGCTTCCAACATAATCATGGTAGAGAATGATAGCGTTGGCTTGACCCTCAGTGAGATTGTGCTTTTTGGAGTACTTATAGCCAAGATATCCTTCTCCAATACTGACAGCACTCATGATTGTAAGACTTTCAGTATCCATGTTTTTGTCTATCATTCTTGTTATCAAGAATCCATGTAAAAGACCCCTATTTGCCATTTTTACTGAAAGGTCAGCATCTGCGTTGAGTATTTCAGCATCTTTTGTGGCGTAGAGCAAGCATCCAAGCATCAAGCCACTATCCAAGAGATACAATCCAACAGCTACCTCACCGTCAAGATTTAAATTAGTAGATATTGATGGAGCATACATTCCCAACGTGAGATAAGTGTAACCTAAAATTAAGCGAAAATGTCCTTCTTTGTTTATGGTATCTGTTTTACTGCTAAAGTAATCATCCAATCTTATTTGCAATTGCTCAAATTCTGCAGCAGAAATATGTTCTTTTGTAACTACCAAGTCTTGTTCATCACTATATATTATCTCAAAATAGTAATCGTCATCAGCTTCGAGTAATAATCTGGCTTGAACAAATCCGTTGTATTGTGAGAAGAGTTTTAATTCTTTTGCATCTTCTTTTGTTATGATAATTGTTTGATAAAGAGAATCAGCTGGAATATGCTTATCAACGGCATACAGAGCTGCAGTTATAACAATTAATAAAACAAATATAATGTATTTACTCATATCCTTAAAACCTCCATTTTTATAGTTAGAGGTAGTATAATGGAAATTGAGCAAAAAGCAATGCTATTTAGTATTGTTTTGCAAATATATTAGCTTATTGGTAAGGTCTTTCCGATATATAAGAGCTTTGCTAAGTGTAAGTAAATGATAAGAGAAATGGCATCGACGATTGTTGTAATGATAGGTGCTGCCATTATTGCTGGGTCAATCTTGAGCTTTTTTGCGAGAATAGGAAGCATTGAGCCGACTGTTTTAGCTAATATTACAGTAAAAATTAAGGCACATGAGACAGTGAGGGCAAGCATTATATCTTTGTAAAACAACCAGACTCTTAAAAAGTTTACAAAGGCAAGAACAAGTCCAACTATTCCGCTGACTAATAGTTCTTTGTATAAGACTATGAGATAATCTTTGTTTGAGATTTCACCTAATGCCATACCTCTAATGACTAATGTGGAGCTTTGTGAACCAGCATTGCCACCTGTATCCATCAGCATTGGAATAAATGCAGCCAGTATTACAAAGCTGGCTAATTCCTGTTCATAACCTTGTATAATTACTCCAGTAAATGTTGCTGATATCATCAAAAATAAGAGCCAAAACATTCTCTGCTTAGATAGCTTAAAGACACCTGTTTCGAGATAAGTTCCTTCACCATGAGATAAAGCAGCCATCTTTTCAATATCGTCAGTACTTTCTTCCAAGACAACGTCAAGAATATCATCAGCAGTAATAATACCGAGCATTTTGTTGTTTTCATCAACCACAGGCACGCTGGCAAATCCGTATTTAGTAAATATATGGCTCACTTCCTCTTGGTCCAATTCAGGCTTTACACTTATCACATTTGTATTGATTAAAGGTGCAATCTGAGCATCAAAAGGCGTAGTTACAACATCTCTTAAAGATACTACACCTTGTAATATTTCATCATGGTTTAAAACATATAAATAACTTAGCGACTCTGCCTCATCGCCATGTGTTTGTAAATACTTCAAAGTCTCTTCTATAGTCATTTCATCGACTATTGCTACAAATTCTGTAGCCATAATACCACCGGCAGTTTCTGGGTGATATCTCATCAGTTCTTTAATATCTTGGGCATCTTCTTCATCCATGCTATCCAGCATGTCAGATGCTTCTTCGGGGTCCATTGTTTCCAACAAGTCAACCAGCTCGTCAGAAGCCATTTCATTGACAATTTCTTTTTTCTTTTCTATTGAGAAAAGGTCAAATAGCTCGCCTTTTTCATCATCTTCAGCTTCTTCAATAATTGCTGCAAGTACTTCAATTGGAAACCTGGATAAAAGGAGGGTTCTATCGCCTTCATATTCGTCTAAAGCATCTATTATATCAGCTGGATGGATATCGTCTAAAGCTTTGCTTATTTGATTGGTTGAATTTTCTTGTAATAGTTTGAATAATTTTGTTACATTAGAATCTTCTCCCATACTTGCCTCCTTTTTCTTCTTATTATCTGATTCAAAATTATCTACATGTATATTTTGTCAACCAAAACTTGCTTTTGCCTGGCAATAAATAATAAGATGGCTTTGGGCTTTATGATAATATTTTGCCACTATTGGTATAATCATATAATGAAAAAGATTTATTATCTTATATTGTATGGAATGCTTGCAATAGATGGTTTAAATCATGCTTTTTTAGCTATATAAAAGAAAAAGATTATATTTATTGACAAAATAATCAAATTGTGAAAAATTACTTTATAATGCTATTTTTTATGATAAAGGAGATAAAATGAATCGTAAACAAAGATTTCTTGGTGAAACATTAACTATAGACAATATTGGTACACGAAAGATTTTTGTCTTGGATACAAATGTTTTAATACACAATCCCGAGTCAATGTTTAATTTTGAAAACAATGTTGTTGTGATACCGATAGTTGTTATTGAAGAAATAGATAACTTTAAAAAAGGTTTAGATGAAAAAGGAAGAAATGCACGACAAATAGGAAGAAATCTCGATAAACTGAGGATGGATGGCTCTTTAAAAGATGGTATCCCAATTAATATTAAACAAAGTAAGGATATCCCTGAAGAAGATAAACAAGGCTATTTAATCGTTGAAATGAGCCACAAAATACAAGATACAATGAAGCAGTTTTACTTTAGAAATGAAAATGACAACCTGATAATCGGTACTGCAATATACTTTAAAGAAAAGTTTCCCAATAGCCAAGTCGTTCTTATCTCGAAAGATGCAAATGTTAGAATTAAAGCAAATGCAGTAAGTATTGCAGCAGAAAACTATGAAACAGAGACCGTGAAGTTCGATGAATTATATACAGGAATATGCGAATTAACCGTAACAGCAAAAGATTATGAAAATTACAAAGTCAACAAATACCTTGCTTATACAGGGGATGAGATTTACCCCAATCAATTTGTGAGAATCTATAATCAAGATGATGAAAACAAAGAGTATCTTTTAGGCAGATATCATAGCAATAGTCGTGGAAATATCATCTACCCATTGGCTCATTATTCCGACCCAAATCACCCAATATTTGGGATTAAAGCTCTAAATGAAGAGCAGCAGTTTGCTTTTGATTTATTATTAGATGAGAATATTAAGCTGGTGTCTCTGATAGGTAAAGCAGGTACTGGCAAGACTTTATTGGCAATTGCTGCAGGGCTAAACCAGGTGGTCGAAGATGATTCACAAAAATATAGCAGACTTGTGATTTCAAGACCTATCTCACCACTTGGCAAAGATATCGGCTTTTTGCCTGGTACTAAAGCTGATAAGTTTAATCCATGGATGCAACCAATATACGATAATATGGAGATTTTACTTAACCAACATTCAAGTTCTAAATACTCTAACAATGGGAAGATATTTGGCAAAAAAACACCGCAATTACAAGATTATCTTGACTTTGGTTTTATTGAGCTTGAGCCACTTACATATATCAGAGGAAGAAGTTTGCCAAACCAATATATTATTATTGATGAAGCACAAAACCTCACCCCTCACGAAATGAAAACAATTATCACTCGTGCAGGAAAAGAAACAAAGATTGTCCTCACAGGAGACCCCTATCAAATTGATATACCTTACTTAGATTCTGAGAGTAATGGGCTCTCTGTTGCTGCTGAAAAATTGAAAACTGAAGCTCTTGTCGGACATATAACCTTAGAAAAAGGGGAAAGGTCACAACTTGCTGACTTGGCAGCAAAATATTTTTAAACAATGAATATCAAAAAAATCCTTTTAAAAGATGTAAAATTAGGCATGTGTCTTGCAGATAACGTGACAGACCTCGTAGGCAGATTAATCTATAAAAAGGGCTTCTATTTCACTTCTCGTGAGCAAGTTATAAGACTGTATGATGAAGGCGTAAAAAGCGTTTCTATCAATCTAACTGCAAGCCTGATTGATACACGCACAGACAGTCAAAAAGCTAAAGTAGTTGATTACTCAAAAAAAGAAATAGAAATGCTTCATAGCAAAATAGAAAATCTCGATACTGAAATTGAAGCAGTAAAAGATATCTATAAAGAAAGCCAACATATTATCGAAGACTTAATGCATAATGCAAGGTTTGGAAAAGCTTTGAACCAGGAAATTGTGCAAAAGCAAACTGTTGATATATTAAATAGCATTAAATCAAATGAATTAGCCCTGTTTAGCCTGATTAATTTAAAAAACTTCGATGAATATACATTTACGCATAGCTTAAATGTTTCAATATTAGCATCCGCATTTGCTTGGCACTTAAAGTTTTCTGAAGATAAGCTTATCTCTATCGGTAGAGGTGCTTTCTTTCACGATATTGGAAAAGCAAAAGTCCCTATGAGTATTATTAATAAACCAAACACTCTCAATGAAAGTGAAAGAAGAATCATGCAAATGCATCCAAGTTATGGAGAACAAATCTTTCATCATGAAAATATGAAAAGTGATATTGAACTTGGTATTATTACTCAACATCATGAAAACTATGACGGTAGCGGGTATCCAAATAAATTAGCTGTTAATCAAATCAATAAATATGCCGCAATTGTCGCTATTGCTGACTTTTATGATGCTATGACAACTGAAAGAACTTATAAACAAGAAGTTCACCCATCTGAGGTTGTACAGATTATTTACTCGCTCAGTGCAAAGAAATTCGACCCTCGTATCGTAAACCATTTCATCAAAACAGTCGGAATATACCCTGTCGGAAGCCTCGTAGAGCTAAATAATAATCAAATTGCTATCGTAAAAGCATTTTCAAAAGAAAACTTGCTAAAACCAATTGTAGAAACATTAATAATCAAAAATGGTGTCCTTGTAAGCACTGGTCAGTTAATTTCACTCATTGACTCAGAGCTGTTCATAAAGTCTGTGTATAAAAGCGATACAAAACTCAACGAACAAATCATTATCAAAGAATAAAGACTGTTGGCTTGATATGACAAAAAAGAAGAAACTTATTCGTTTAAATGAGATAAATGAACGTAGCTGGGTCGAAATTAACCTAAGTAACTTCTCGCACAATCTCAAAGAACTCAAAAAACACATGCAGAATAAGCAATTCTTTATGCAAATAGTCAAAGCTGATGCGTACGGACATGGTGCACTACAGATAGCAAATCAAGCTATTAAAGAGGGTGCAACTATTTTAGGGGTTGCAAATGTCGAGGAAGCAAGCCTACTGAGATTTCATAATATCGAGCATCCTATTCTTATATTATCTCCCTCATTTGATTTTGAAATAGAAGCAATTATCTCCAATAAACTCACACCTTCAATAGCAAATCTACACTTCGCTAAATTACTAAATGAACATGCTAAAGAGATGGGAATAATACAATCTGTGCATATCAAATACGATACAGGAATGAATAGAAATGGCATAAGGATTGAAAATGCACTCGATTTTTACCAAACAATAGAAATGCTTGAAAATATTAAAATAGAGGGTATCTTCTCACATTTCTCATCCAGTGAAGATGATAAAGACTTTACTCAAAAGCAGTACTTATTGTTTGCCGAATTTGCATCAAAAGTGGCTCAAAAAGTCCGCTATATACATATCGCAAATAGCAGTGCTATTATCGATAATCAGTTTGAATTATGCAACTTAAATCGCATTGGTTTACTGTCATACGGAGTTTATAGCTCTGCTCAACTTAAGAACAAGATAGACCTGAAACCCGTCATGACTTTTAAATCAAAAATAGCACATATCTCAACAGCCCATAAAAACGAGTCTGTGGGCTATAATAGAACTCATTTTGTTGATAAAGACAGTCATTTTGCTATTATTCCAATTGGCTATGCAGATGGTTATGATTACTTATTATCAGATAAAGGGCTTGTCGAAATTAACGGCTCTGTCTGTCCTGTCTTGGGTAAAATTAGTATGGATATGATAGCCATTGACATAAATCAGGTTGACAATGTAAAAGTTGATGATGAAGTCATTCTCTTAGGCGGCAATACAACATCAACAAAAGTAGAAAACTTAAGTGCTTTGTTTAATGGCTCGTCTTATGAGCTTTTAACTCAAATTGGCAAAAGAGCAAAGCGCTATTACATAGAAGATGGTAAAATCAATGATTATGCACCAATATTAAGACGTGATTTCATCCCAAGAGATTTTTCTGATGACAAGCTTAATTTGATTATCCATCAAGCTATCCAAGAAAGGATTAATAAGCAAGAGCTTGCCAGCGTAATCTACCACGATGTCCTGAGGTATTTCTTTATTGAAAATGATAGAGATGTCTCGTATCGCTCTGATTTTACATACAATATTAAATTCATCGATAATCATATAAATTACTATAAAGTCGAGCTAAATCTGAGCTTTGACAAGATACTGCAAAATACTTATTTTATCGTTGCTTGTGCTAATAATCAAGCTAATTTAGAGTCTTATTTCCGCCGCAAAGATACCGAATATCGCTGGCTCTTGGACGAGTCAATTGAGCTCGATGAAAGCAAATTCTCTGTCTCATCTGCAAAGGTAAATGGTGTGTTTCTTGACTGTTTCGTTGCCCATAACAACAAAGCAATTGAAGTAAAATGCGAATCAGATAAGCTCGAATCATTCCTCAATAAGCTTGCCCATTTTGAAATAAAAATCAGTACTTATTACCCAAAAAATAAACACCAGCTTAGTGTCTATCTGTCTGAAATATATAAAGGTGTGAGCATACAATTTACTTACCCTGAATCTATTAGCAATATCGACTGTGTACCTATTTTCTCAGGAAGACATAGATATCCAAAAATCACTCAAAACAAAGGTAGCATAACAGTCGCAAGCGAGAAAAACGATTGGATATTTCCAAACAGCGGAGTAGTCTTTAGCTATTGAATTAAAACTAATTTCAAGTAATTTTTGCATAATAGAGCATAAAACTAATATTATTTTAGCTTGCTATACTCATCATGAACTTTGTAATTGCTTTAAATTAACGCAATAAACTCGCTTTTAGCAATCTTTATAATAAAGTGCTAAATATTGTTTGCTTTTATCTTTTTCCTAATTATATTATGTGTAGAATTATTAATAATTGGAGGATTAAGAAATGAAAACGATTATCAGAAGCTCAATGTTCCCCTTCATCAGCTTGTTTGATGAATTCTTTGACAATCAAACAAGTGATGAACAAAAACAATCATTACAGCAGACAAAGTCATGCCAGATGCCAATTGATATCTTAGAAAATGCTAAAGAATTTAAAATAATGGCAAACTTACCTGGTATAGCAAAAGAAGAAGTAAAAATCGCCTTTCTCGAGGGTAAATTAACAATCGAAACCTTGCCTAAAGTAGAAAAAGAACAAGAAGTCGAAACCGAACAGAAGGTCCATAGCTGCGAAAGATACTGTGGTACATACTATAGGACTCTTTATATACCTGAAAATATCGAAATAGAAAAGATAAGTGCAAAGATGGAAAACGGTGTTTTGACAGTTGTCATACCAAAGATTGAACCCAAAAAGCAAAGCTTTATAAATATTGAATAAGGAGGAAAAGATGAAACTGATACCAATAAGAAAACAAAACATGCCAATGATGTCATTATGGGGCGATATGATGGAGAGGTTTTTCAACGAAGATATAGAACAGGATTCAAAAATGATGGCAGTTGATATCTTGGAAAGCCCACAGACTTACGATATTAAAGCAAACTTGCCAGGCATTCCAAAAGAGAAGATTAACATCTCTGTGAAAGATAATAGGATACTTATCTCAGC
>JAJBBH010000026.1 GCA_020532185.1 Candidatus Cloacimonadota bacterium
CTGCTCTTATCTTGTGCTTTAAATAACTCTTGTTCGTCCCATATCTTTTGCCACTTTTTCTCTATTTCTGTAAAGGGATATTCCATCTTAATCTCCTTATCTTAATCTCTTCAAGCCACTATAAAGAAATTAAAAAATTAGTCAACTATTTTTTTTCATTAGTCTTCTTTTGTAATTAGTGCTTGACAAATTTAACTGTATCCGTTATTATTGATACAAAATTTATAGTGAGGTCTCAAGATGCTTGAAAATGAATATTATAATCTTATTATGCTATCTCCATTTGGCTATGCAAAAATCAAAGCTGTTTTTGACGATAAGGGCAATATTGTTGACGATGTCTTTATTGAGATTAATCAGGCGATTGAAAAGGTTATAGGACTCAAGTCTGAAGATATTGCCAACAAGAGAGTGTCAGATATTATAAATGAAAAAGGCAGCTTGTTTAACCAACGATTCAAGATTTATGAAAGCCTAAATGAAAAAGGTAAAACTGATAAGTTTTTGTTTTATATTACTCAATATGATATATGGATTGAGACCAGAGTCACTTGTATAGAACCAGGATATTATACAACTATCTCATATGATAACACCAAAGAAGTAAAGCTGACTGAAGAGCTTCAGAAAGCAAAAGAATTGTATGAATTAGCTGTTTCAAGCTTTTCTGGTTATACATGGGACAGAGATTATGAAAAAGGTGCATTTGTATTTTCAGAAGAGTTCGGCGAGTTACTGGGTTATCAAAGAGGTGAATTAGAATTAACAAGAGAAACACTCTCATCCATATCACACCAAGAGGATTTGAAAAAGCTTGACAGGGCTTACAGAGAATTCATGAAGACAAAAGAAACTGTTTTTAATGGCAAAATTAGAATGTTGCATAAGAATGGGTATTATATTTGGGTTAGTGTAACTGGCAAGGCTGTGAGAGGTGTAGACGGTCAAATAAGCCGCTTTGTTGTTACTATAATCGATATTAATGAGAAAGTAAAAGCAGAAGAGAAGCTTGCTAATAGTGAAAGGAATTTTAGGCTGCTTTTTGATAATATGATTAGCATGCTCTTTGTAATTAGAGATAACGGAACTATTATCAATTGCAATACTGCAGCAATAAATAAGCTTGGCTATACAAAAGAAGAAATCATGGAGAAAAAGGTTTTTGAGCTTCACCCCTGTGATATAAAAATGGAAGTATTCAATAAAGAGCAAGCTTTGGTTCATTGCTCCAGACCTTTCCAAAATAAGAATGGCAGCTTGATACACGTCGAAACTCGTAAATGGCAAGGTCAATGGGATGGACAGGACTGCGTCTTTATACTTGCTTTGGATATCAGTAAAGAGTTTGAGCAAAGAGAGCTTGCTTATTCTTTATTTCATAATAACCCTGCTATTATTTCTTTGATTGAGTTTTCGAGCATGACCTATTATGATGTTAATGAATCTTATTTGAAACTATTAAACTATGAGAAAGATGAAATGATTGGCAAAACACCAAAAGAGTTAAATATCTATCAAGGAGACTCAGAAACTGATGAAAGATTTAGGATGCAACTACTTGAAAATAAGAGCATTAATGGTAGGGAAGTTATCTTTTACGATAAGCATATGAATAAGAAGCATACACTAATTTCAAGCGATATTGTCTCTTCTGGAGGCAAAGAATACATTCTAACAGCAGGTCTCGACTTGACAAATATTAAAAAGACTCAAATTGAGCTTGAGCATGCAAAAGAGGCTGCAGAGGCAGCAAACAAAGCAAAATCACAATTCTTATCAAATATGAGCCACGAGATAAGAACCCCTCTTAATGGGATAATCGGCTTTACTGAGCTCATTTTGGGCTTTGAGCTTCAGGATAATTTAAGGCAGTATGCTAATTTAATTAAAAGCTCAGGAGAGGTACTTCTTAATCTAATAAATGACTTACTTAATTTTTCTAAAATTGAAGCGGGTGAACTGAGCTTAAAAATAGAAAAGCATAGTATGATTAGATTGCTTGAGGAGTCAGTCGATATCGTTAAGTATCAAGCTTATCAAAAGGGGCTCGAATTGATAATGGATATACAATCTGATATGCCAGAATATGCTCTATTTGATGAAAAAAGCTTAAAGCAAATCATGCTTAATCTGCTGGGTAATGCAGTGAAATTCACTAATCAGGGTGAAGTTCTCTTAAAAGTTGAGTTTGAGAGCAAAACAAAAGAGCAAGGTGTATATAAGATTTCTGTGATAGATACAGGGATAGGCATTAAGAAAGAGGATGTAGATAGTCTATTTAAGCCCTTTATACAAGCAGATTCTCTGTCAACAAGAGAGCATGGAGGCACAGGTTTGGGCTTGGCAATATCACAAAATATTGCAGAGAAAATGGGCAGTAAAATACATGTTGCAAGCCAATTAGATAAGGGTAGTAAATTTTTCTTTAACTTGGAAACAAAGTATTTTGAAAATACAAAAAATAAAGCATTTGAACAGACAAACTATAAATCATGTTTGGTGATTGATAAGAATGACAGTGTCAAAAAAGTATTATCAAAGCTGTTTGCTGAATATAATGCAAGTTGTTTTACCGCAGCTAATTGGAAAGAAGCAGAGGTGATTTTGCAAGAAATGCATGACATAGACTTGATATTGATTGAATCAAATATCTATTTGGGCGACTTAACAAATAGTCTTTATAAGTATATCAAAGAAAAAGAGATAAAGGCAGATATTGTACTGCTTGTGGATATTATTAACTATCAATTTAGTGAGCAGCAGAGGCAGTTATTTAAAGCTGTAGCTACCTTAATAAAGCCTATTAAAGGAAAAGATATCAGGGTTTTGATGACAAGCGAAAGATTGATATATAAGATGCCAAATAATGAAACTGTGAGCAGTCTGGTAAACACAACACAAAAAACAATCCTCATAGCCGAAGATACACTCATGAACGCAATTCTAATAGCAAATCTTATCAGACAGTACTCGCCTAATAGCAATATCATAGAAGTTGCCAATGGCAAAAAAGCTCTGGAGGAAGTCCTTAAAAATAAGATAGATTTGATTCTGATGGATGTACAAATGCCTATTATGGATGGTATTGAAACCACAAAACTAATCAGAAAAGAAGAGGAGAGAACCAATAAGCATATTCCAATAATCGCGTTGACTGCAGGTGTTTTAGCTGAAGAAAAGAAGAGATGTCTCGATGCGGGTATGGATGATTTTATCACAAAACCTATCAATACTTCGACTCTCAATAAGATTTTATCTCATTATCTTTTAGATAATTATGAAGAGAATAATAATAATATTCAAGAAGACAATATAGATGAGAAAAACCATTTTGATAAGGAAGCTTTTCTGTCACGCATTGATTATGATATGGGGTTTTATCGAGAAATGTTGATGGCTGCTTTAGAGCTGGAACCGATTATACAAGAGCTATATACAGCTTTAGAGAATAATAATAAAGAGATGATTAAAAAGCTCTCTCATAAGCTCAAAGGCTCATCTCTGAATATGAGTTTTAATGAGCTTGTAAAGCTGTTTAAAGAGATTGAAGTGTTTACTATAAATGGTTTGGAGGCTATAGAGTTATTAAAAAAAGAATGGCTGATTGTTAAAGGGATAATAAGTAAAGAGTTAATCATATAAAAAAGCTGTGTTAGATTGTTCCAGCACAGCTTTTACAAATACTATCAGTTCACACTTAAGCGAATTAACTAATTATATTCTACGAGATTTTACCTCTCAAACAATGAGGCAATACCCATACCGCCACCGATACAGAGAGCTGCAAGACCCTTTTTCTTATCTTGTTTTTTCATCTCATGAAGCAATGATACAATAATACGAGCACCACTTGCACCGATTGGGTGACCAAGCGAGATAGCTCCACCATTGACGTTCACAATAGCTGGGTCAATAGGTTCTACTTCTTTTTCTAATCCTTTAAACACAGCCAAAGATTGAGCTGCGAATGCTTCGTTAAGCTCAGCAAGTTCAATATCTTTCATCTTCCAATTTGTCTTATTAAGCACCTTTTTAATTGCAGGAACAGGACCATATCCCATTATTGATGGGTCAACACCAGCAGAAGCTGAATCAACAAAATATGCCATAATCTCAAGATTAAGCTCTTTTGCTTTTTCTTCGTTCATAAGAAGTAAAACAGCTGCACCATCATTGATACCAGAGGCATTAGCTGCGGTTACAGAGCCGTCTTTTTTGAATGCTGGTCTAACCTTTGCAAGGCTTTCTGCAGTAACACCCTTGCGTGGGAATTCATCTTCATCAACAATTATTGGGTCGCCTTTTCTTTGTGGGATAACAATAGGCACGATTTCCTCTTTAAATCGACCTGATTCAATAGCTCTTTCTGTTTTATTTTGACTACTTACAGCAAAGGCATCTTGTTCTTCTTTTGACAGATTAAATTCATCTGCGAGGTTTTCTGCTGTGATACCCATATGATAATTATTAAATATATCGCTAAGTCCATCCTTTATCATGGAGTCAACGACTGTTTTATCACCCATTTTAGCACCCCAGCGGGTATCTGTCAACAAGTAAGGGCTCTGCGACATGTTTTCAATACCGCCTGCTAAAACGATATCAGCCTCTTCATTTGCTATCATCAAAGCTGCCAAACTCACTGCTTTCATACCTGAACCACATACTTTATTAACAGTATAGGCAGGCACATATGCAGGGATTCCAGAGTTAATACTAACTTGTCGTGCCACATTTTGACCCAAACCAGCACCTAAAACATTACCCAAAATCACTTCATCAATCTGCTCTGGTTTAACCTTTGTCTCATCTAAAATATTCTTGACAACACTAACGCCTAAATCGACAGCAGACACATCCTTGAAAGCGGCTCCAAAGCTGCCTATTGCTGTTCTTTTTGCTGCTACAACTACTACTTTACGCATAATCTCTCCCTTATCTTTTATTTAATATTTCTTTTAATTCATCAATACTAAATGAATAGCTTTTATTACAAAAATGACACTCTGCACTGATAGGTTCATTGTCTTCAACAATTTGTTTCAATTCATCGCTATCAAGCAGTGCTAATCCTTTACTAAATCTCTCTTTAGAGCAATTACAATCATACTTAACAGAATGTTTTTCTTTGATATCAATACCAAAACCTTTCAAAATAAAGTCTGAGATAAGCTCTTCCAACGAGTAATTCATATCAAGCAAATCAGAAAAGTTTGGCAGTCTTCTCAGGTTTTCTTCCAGCTTTTCGATAATATGTTCGGGCGTATTTGGCATTAATTGAACGAGAAATCCTCCTGCTTGTCTGACACTTGCGTCATCATTCATCAATACACCCAGCTGTATTGCTGTGGGTATTTGTTCAGACTGAGAATAATAATATGCGATATCTTCTGCAATTTCGCCAGATACAATGTCAACTTGTCCGATATAAGGCTTTGAATCGCCAATTGACCTTATAACATTCAGCACCCCATTTCCCACTGCTAAAGAGGCGTTAAATGAGTTAATTTGCTTTAAATCTAATTCATAGCTTGGGTTATTTGTATAGCCTTTGATTGTGTTGTCGCCTGATGATGTTACGACAAATTCGCCTGCGGGTCCATCTCCATTAAACTTTAGAGTTAGCAAGTCTTTTTCATTTTTTAAGTCCATGCTCATGAGTAAGCCAGCGATGAGAGTTCTGCCGAGTATAATTGAATTTGTATATGATAATTGATGTATTTTCACAGCATTTTCAACGAGGTCATTTGCTCTCACTGCAAAGAATCGTATGCATTTATCTTTTGTTATACCTCTAATCAAATAGTCTTTCATGCTCTGCCTTAATGCCTAAAGTGCCTTGCACCAGTTATAACCATTGCGATATTAGCGTCATTACAAGCATCTATCACATCTTGGTCAGCGACGGAACCGCCAGGCTGTATTACTGCTTTGATACCATTTTTTGCTAATAATTCTATTGAATCTGTCTTTGGAAAGAAGCCATCAGAAGCACATATTGCATTGTACAAATCAAATCCCATTTCTTTTGCTCTATCAATTGCTATTTTCATTGCATCAACTCGCGAGGTTTGCCCAATACCAATGCCGATTGTTTGTGTTCCTTTGACCAGGCAGATAGCATTTGATTTGGCTTTTGCGACGACTTTCCATGCAAATAGCAGGCTCTTCAAGCATTCTTCAGAGGGTATATTATTAGTTGCATACGCCCATTTTTCATTGTTGATATCGACTGTATCAGTAATTTGGCACAAATAACCATTGAGGCAATTTACTATATCATTGTGTGATTTAAGCTTATACAGTTCTTCTTTTTTATAAATAACGATTCTTCTATCTTTTTTCTTTTTTAGAAAAGCCATTACTTCATCATCGATAGCAGGTGCTATAATTATCTCGGTAAACACTTTATTTATAGCCTGAGCACACTTCAAATCAAGCTCTTTATTGACAACTACAATCCCTCCAAAAGGTGAGATAGTATCGGTTGCAAATGCTTTTTCATATGCTTCTAAAATAGTATCCGCAGTAGCCACACCTGAGGGGTTTGTATGCTTTATTATTGCTGTTGCAGGCTCTGTAAAGTTCATAATCAATTTCAATGCAGAGTCAATATCGAGATAATTATTGTATGAGAGCTGCTTTCCGTGTACAACCTCGATAATATTATCATATGCACTTTCATAGAAATTGGCTTTCTGATGCGGGTTTTCTCCATATCTAAGCTTTTGTTTGAGAGGTTTGCCAATATTCAGAATAGTTTTATTCATATATTTCTCACCATCATTAAAAGCTGCGGTTATAAGGCTATCATATGCTGCAGTGTGCGAGAATGCCTTGAATGCCAAGTATTTCCTTGTTTCTATTGATGTTTCTTCATTCTCTCTTATTTCTGTTATGATGTTTTCATAATCTGCTGGGTCTGTGAGAATATTTATATATTGATAGTTTTTTGCTGCTGCACGAATGAGCGATGGTCCACCAATATCAATTTGTTCGATTTTCTCAGACCAGCTTGCCATAGGGTTATTTGCTGTTTTTTCAAATGGATAGAGGTTTACAGCAACTAAATCAAACAATTCTATGCCGTATTCTTTTGCTTGCTTGATATGCTCTTCATTTGTTTGGATAGCAAGTATACCTCCAAATATCTTTGGATGCAGAGTCTTCACTCTTCCATTCATAATTTCGGGAAAGCCTGTCAAATCAGTTACTGCTTTTGCTGGGATATTTGCCTTTTGCAAGGCGTCCAATGTCCCGCCTGTTGAAAATATCTCATAGTCAAGGCTGACCAATTCTGTTGCAAATTCTTTGAGTTTGTCTTTGTCAGATAGACTTATTAAAGCTTTTTTCATTATATCTCCATTTAATTGTTTTTTTACATATTATTTGTCGTTCAACTTTAGTCAAGCAAAATTAATCTAAGTCTTTAATTTCTCTTTAATACATTTGAGCAGCTCATCATTTTTCATTGTTGTTAAAGACAAATCCTCTTCAACATAGATTTCTTTTTGCTCCTCAACAACTATCTTCATGATATTTTGTACTGTAACTCGCTTTTTCTCTTTATGCTTCGTTTTATCAGAGAGGAATATCACACCACACAAAGTGATAATCCAGTTAGCATAAATCCAAAACAAGAATATCGGAAACGACGCTATCACTCCATAAAAAACATGCATGCGAGTCAAATTACTAATATACCAATCAAAGCCATTTTTTAAGATAAACCATAATACAGCCACAATGATTGAGATTTTGGATATATCTTTGATATTTAAGCGTTTAGATGGTACAAGATAGTAAATAAAGAAGGTCAATAAAAACCAGATAAACATGGGAAGGAGAGTAACAACCAACTTCTTTAATATGGTTTGATTGAATACTATGTTGACCAATGATACTGAAGAAATTGAAAATAAGAGCACTGTGATTAAGAAACCGAACATTATCGTGCCAAAGAACTTTAAAAGCACATCCACTATTTTTGTCTTTTTGATAGTTCGAAAGCCTAAGATTTTATCAAATGCTGTGGTAATTGAGTAAAACATGGAATACGAAGTAAATAAGACCATTATGACATTAAAGATATTCATGGGTATTTTTTTGGTCAGCAAGTTGTTTAGTTGAGAATTTATTATATCCACTGACTCTGGCAATAGATTTGTTATGAGGTGATGTTGGATTAAGTTTCTTACATTAAATGATTGAATTGGCGGTACTATAAAGACAATGAACAGCATAAACGGTACAAAGCCCAAGACTGTTACAAAAGTCAGATTTGATGCTTCTTTCATTATTCTTTCTTGGTTAAACCTCTTGATAAACTTAATGATAAATTGAATTGTTCTCCTTATGAATCCAGAATCCTTTCTATCTTTAAGTTCCATATAAATCCTCCTTTTTACTCATAACGTAATGCTTCTACAGGGTCAAGATTACTGGCTTTCACAGAAGGAAATATCCCAAATATCAAGCCAATACCAACTGAGACTGCAAGAGCTATATAAATCATATTTATGTCGACTAATGTACTTGTTTTTAAAAAATCACCGACATGCTTTACTATCGACACACCCAAAAGTACTCCGACTAAACCGCCTGTAAAGGTGATTAATACTGATTGAATTAAAAACTGCAAAAAGATATCAAAGCGTCGTGCGCCTATTGCCAGGCGTACGCCTATCTCGCGTGTGCGTTCCTGAACACTCGCCAGCATGATATTCATGATAACGATACCGCCGACTATTAAAGAAATACTGCTGATAAAGAAAAAGATGATTTTGAACATCAGAGCACTTTCTTGCATCTTCTTTGCCTCTTCTTGTGCTGATACAACATTAAAAATATCTTGACCTCGCCTCAGGTTGAGCACGATGTCTTCCAGTTTGTTTTTCAATGCTATTGCTTCATCTGCGGACTTGGCTCTGATAGTGATTTCATCAATTGCATCTTTCTGACCAAATTTATTAATCATTGTGCTGATGGGTATTACAGATGTTCGATTCATATACTCAAAAGGGTTGTCGGAGAAGAGATTATTATTACTCTCCATAAAGCGATACTTCATTATTCCTATTACGGTAAACTGCTGCCCTCTCACTGTAACTGTCTGTCCTATAGGGTTTTTAGAGCCAAATAGCTCATTCTTGATTGTATTACCAAGCACTATGACATTATTGTTTTCTGTAACATCAAAATTCCTGATGAAGCGACCTCTATCAGCAGACCACTCTTCAATTATTTCGAAGTCTGAGAAAGTGCCAACTGTGCGTGAGAACGTTGTATTAGCACCATATTTAAAGATTGACCTCAGGTAGATTGTTGCATTAAATGCCTCTACTTCAGGCACCAAACTCTTAATTAGCAGCACTTCTTTAAGGCTAAAATAATCAGGCAGTTTTAATGGATTTTTTGATTCCCAATTTCTTGAGATTGTGATTTTGGCTAAACCACCTCTTTCTGTCATCCATTTCATAGTTTCTTGATTCATACCATTTACCAAAGACAGTATCACTATGATAGACATTGTGCCCAATATAATGCCGATAATGGTTACAAGGCTTCTTAATTTGCGTGTCCAGAAGTCCTGAAAACCAATATAAACACTCTCAGTTAGTGATATCGCCATCAAATACCTCGCCATCTTTTATTGTGATGATACGGTCTGCTATTTTGGCTATATTTCTATCGTGTGTGACCATAATGATTGTATTATTCTCTTCATGTAATTCTTTAAAGATGCTCAATATATCTCCACCTGATTGTGAGTCAAGATTACCTGTTGGCTCATCTGCCAAGATGATTGCTGGCTGATTGACAACTGCTCGTGCAATAGCTACTCTCTGTCTTTGACCTCCAGAAAGCTCTGAGGGTTTATGATGGAGTCTATCGCCAAGCCCCAATCGTTCGAGTATCTTTGTTGCTTCTTCATTTCTTTTGGATGCCTTCTTTCCTGCATACATGAGGGGTAGTTCCACATTTTTCAAGACATTTAAATGAGGAAGAAGATTGAAAGTCTGAAACACAAATCCTATCTTTATATTTCGTATCCAGGCTAATTTGCTTTTTGATAATTTGCTCACCTCTTCTCCATCAAGAAAATACCTGCCATCTGTTGGGCTATCCAAACAGCCTAATATGTGCATTAGAGTTGACTTACCCGAGCCAGAGGGTCCCATGATAGATACAAATTCTCCAGGTTTGATAGTGATACTTGCAGAACGCAATGCATGCACATCAACAGCACCCATATTATATACTTTTTGTATTCCATCTGTTTTTATTACATAGTCCATCAAGACCTCCATACCTATTTATTAGCTTTTTTATTCATATATAGTTTTAACTCTCTATTTGCTGCTTTTAAATGCTCTTTATAACCAAGCTTCTTTATAGTCTCTATATCTTTCTTTGCTAAGTCAAGATTATCAAGCATCAGATACAATTTTGCCCTATTAAACAATGCTTCTGGGTTCTCTTTGAAAACCTCCAAAGTCTTATTAATTATATTTAAAGCATTATCTAAATTACCAATAAAAATCGCAGCATGAAAGTAAGCTGTACAATATCTTTCATTCTGATAACACTCGTCTCCGCCCTTTGAAAATGCGTGAAAAGCTGCTAAATAATTGCCTTTTCTCATATAATGCAAGCCTTCCAAAAAGACTATATTTGCTGATTCAATCTCTAAATTCTTTGCGATATTCAGGTATTGCAAAAATTCCTCTTCATTATCATTCTGCAGACTATCACTTAATAGAGCAACATAAACCGAGTCAATCTTTACTCTTTTATCTGCAAGCATTTTTAGAATTTGAACATCCTTACCATTTTCTCCCAGAGCTCGATAGGTTAATGCTTTATTATACATAGCCTCAGGGAAAAATGACTTAATCTTTTCAAATACCTCAATAGCTTTATTGTATTTTTTTAGCTGGAAATATGTTGTACCCAAACTAAACATATAGCTCTCGTTATCTTTATCATATTTCAATGCTTTACCATAATATTCTGCCGCCTTAATCGCATTATCTTTTTGCGAATATAAGCTGCCCAACTCTGCATAAAGTCGCCCTTCTTCAGGGTATTCTGATATTGCTGATTCCAATATTTGCATAGCTTGCAACCAGTTACTGGAGGCTATAAGACGAGCTTGCAGGACTATATTCTTAACTGTGCTCATAAAACAAGCCTTCTAATGTTTCTCTAATCTCATTATAATCAAGAGATTGGAAGATGATGCTTCTTGCTTTTGCCGAGTTGAGTAAGCCTTTGGTATAATGAGCCAAGTGAGAGCGTATCTGATAGAGCTTTTTGGGGTCTTCAGAGCCGTAAATTAGGTCAAGATGTTGTATAATAGTTGGCAGCTTTCCTGCGGGTTTAAGCTCTTCATAAGGCTCGTTATTAAAGCCTTTTTTTATCTCCGAAAATATCCACGGATTGCCGATTGCACCTCTGCCAACCATGACTGAATCACAGTTTGTCTGTTCTATCATAGCAAATGCGTCTTGAGAGCTGTTTATATCACCATTACCAACGACAGGTATTTTGACTGCCTCTTTTACTTGTCTAATCAAATCCCAATTGCTTTTACCGCTGAATAACTGGCTTCTTGTGCGTGGATGAACAGCCAATATATCTGCACCAGCTTCTTCTATCATCTGGGCAAATTCAACACAGTTTATTGACTCTAAATCCCAGCCTGCTCGAATCTTGACTGTCAAGGGGATATCATGTTCAATACATACTTTTTTAACTGATTTTACTATCTTTTCTGCAAGCTCTGGCACTCTCATCAATGCCGAACCAGCAGTCCTTTTAACAACCTTTTTCACTGGACAGCCCATATTAATATCAAAGAAATCGGGGATTGAGCTTGCCAAAGCACCTTCACGTATCTTACCTTTTAAAGAATAAAAGTAGTCCAAAGTCTTTTCACATGCTATCTGCATAGTCTCAGGGTCATCACCAAATAACTGTACGCCATATGGTCGTTCATGTTCATAAAACTCTATATAGGGCTTCATTTTACTGACTGAATGCTTTAATCCATCGGCACTAACCATCTCGCTCACAAGTACGTCTGCACCGCATTGTTTTGCTATCTGGCGGTAATATCTATCGGTAAAGCCTGCCAATGGTGCAAGCCATACTTTTTTATTTGATAATGCTTTGATTTTGTCATTCATACTATTCATTTATTGCCAAACCTTTTATATAATAAAGAGCTATACCGGTCGATACAGCGGCATTTAATGACTCGATTTTATTGGTCATGGGTATGAATATTTTCTCATTTGCAAGTTCAAGTACTGCTTTACTGACGCCTTGTGTTTCTGAACCAATCACGATTATACTCTGTTTGTCAACTGATTTTAACTCATACATAGGCTTTGCATTATCCAGTGTGAAAGCGATTATCTGATGTTTACTTTGTTGCAAATACTCAATATTTTTAAATGCTATTGGACAGAAAAATACGGCTCCTAATGAGGCTCTAACCACCTTTGGGTTCATTATATCACACGATTCTGGAGATATCAAGACGCCATCGATACCAGCAGCGAGAGCAGTTCGGATAATAGTGCCCATATTACCTGGGTCTTGTATGCCATCCAGGTATAATAAATTCCCATTTTCTTTGATAGGAGAGAGCTCAAAACTTGCACAGGCGATTATGTCTTGTGGGCTTTCTGTATCGGTTAAAGCTTTGATTTCTGCTTCACTTATTAATTTGATATTATATGTATCTGCTTTATGTTTAAAGTGTTTTTCAAGGTGTTTTAGATGATTTTCTGCATACTTTTTTGTAATGTAGATTGAGTCGAGAGTCTTGCCATTGTCAAGCAGTTGGCTAATCATGTTCTCGCCTTCAACTATGAGCTTCTTATGCATCTTACGATACTTCTTTTGCTTCAAATTCTTCAAATATTTTAACTCTTTTATGCCGATATTATTCATAATCCTTCCTATGTAAACATTATTTATTGAAGCACAGATTAAGTCAATAGTTTTTTTTAATAGAGTTGTTTGGACTGAGAATATTCTTTCTGTAGTATTGGATTATTGCTGTTTTGGGGGGTGTTGATTGTGTGCTGATAATGCTGTGTAGATAACAACGTGCTGATAACAACCGTGCTGATAACAACCGTGCTGGTAACTGTCCTCAGTTA
>JAJBBH010000073.1 GCA_020532185.1 Candidatus Cloacimonadota bacterium
AATCATATGTTCCAGAGATTCTCTTCAATAAAACATATGCATATCGAATGACAGATAATACAGAAAAAGAGTTTGAATGCTTAAAGCAAATGGCAGATAATAAGTATAGGAAAGAGGAGATTTTGGCGATGTTTTGGAGAATCAATTTGACTTTGCTTATGAGTTTTCAGACCTTGCAACGCAAAAAGGCATTGAGTCCAATATTGCTATTGTGCATATTGATGGAAATGATATGGGAAAGTTATTCTCCAAGTGTAACGATCTTAGTGCTTATCAAGAGCTGTCTAAAAAGGTAAACAACGCAAATGTCGATGCTTTTAGGAATATGTTAGTCTTTGCTGTTGACAAAATCCTTAGAAAAGACTGGAAGTATTATAAGAAATATTTGACTAAAAGTAAAAATGGGAGGAAATGCTTACCCATAAGACCAATCTTTATCGGTGGTGATGATGTTACATTTGTTTGTGAAGGACGTATGGGTATTCCATTAGCAATAGAATTTATTGAGCAGATTGATAAGTTGTCAGAAAAAAAGTATAACTGTTGTGCTGGTATTGCTGTGGTCAACGAGAAGTACCCTTTTTACCAAGGTGTGCAAATGGCACAATCATTGTGTAGTCAGGCAAAAAAGAAAAGAATCAAAGAGCAGGATGATGATAAAGCATACATTGATTTTCAATTGATAAATTCATCCACATGCGATCCGCTAGAAGAAATAAGAAAGCAATATAAACGAGAAGGCAAGGATTTGTATGAAAAGCCATATAATTTAGAAGAACTGAAAGAGCAGTTAAAACATGCTGAACTACTGAGAAAATGGCCTCGTTCTAAAGTTAAAGAGTTACGAGATGTAATTTTTAAGAATAAGGAAGCTATAGATGCTTTTGAACTGCAAATTCAAGCCAGGGGAGACTTGGAATATCCATTATTGGAAGATGATAAAAAATTATATCCTGTTTCTCATAAATATCCTGATATAATAGAATTAATGGAATTGATACCAGATGGAGGTAAATAATGAAATTAAAAATAATGATTACAACCCAATCAGACACTCAAATTGGCTCGGGGCGTGGATTTGGCTCAGTGATAGACAGTGATATTGAATATGATAGTTATGGATTACCATATATTCCTGCTAAACGAATTAAAGGATTATTCCGTGATGCTGCATTAGAGCTTCTAAATTTTGATGGATTAAATGATTTATTGGAATACACAGAGAAGGATATTGACGAAGTATTTGGCATAATTGGATCTACTAATAGTAGTAATTCGCTAATTTTTGATAATTTAAGCATAAAAGATAAAAAACATATTGCTCCTTGGTTGGACTATTTGTTTAGCAACTACAATTACCAATTTAATTCAAACACAATGCAGAGCTATTTTACAAGTATTCGTAATCAAACGGCGATAGATGGTGATAAAGGTATTGCAAAGGATTACAGCTTGCGTACTTTTCGTGTGTTAAAGAAAGGTTTTACTTTTGAAGGAGATATTTCAATTAATAATAATGACAAACAAGATAAGATTGTCAAAATGCTTGCCTTTATTAGCCTGGTTATCAAGCGAATAGGCACGCAAAGAAACCGCGGCTTTGGGAAGATAGAGATCGAGATAATTAATGAAAAAGATGAGCAACTGAAAGTTAATTTAAAAAATGAATTAAAAGGTAAATTAGAAAAAGAATTGGGGGGTAATTTATGAAAAAGCTTGATATAATTATCAAACTAATATCTCCAGTAATCATATCACAATCGTCTGGAGATTCAACACTGACTAATACCCTATCTTATATTCCTGGTAGTACAGTTTTAGGCTTATTAGCAAATATGCATATTAGCAAGAATGGTGAAGAAGATTTTGACAGGCTTTTTATGATGGGAGGCTTAAGGTTTTTAAACCTCTATCCGTTCTTTGATGACAGAGAGTACTTCCCTTGCCCGATGAATATTCAGTACGATAAGAAAGATTATGATAATAAAAAGCCACTACTTAACATGCTTGATGACAATGAAGATGATCTAACGCTAATGAAAAAATTTGGTTCAAGCTTTTTTGCAGAAAAAGATGGCATAGCAAGCTTTTATCAACCAAAGAAAAAACTTTATTTTCATCATGAAAGGGACTATGAGGAAGGCATTTCTAAAGAATCCATAATATTTACTTATGAGGCTTTAGAACCAGGTCAAGAGTTTAGTGGCTCAATTATTGGAGAAGAAAAAGACCTAAAAATTATAGAAGAACTTTTAGCTAAGACAAAAACGATAAGGATTGGTAAATCTAAGACTGCTCAATATGGCAGAGCAGAGTTGATTAAAGTTGAAATAGTAGATCTTGTTGAACCAGAAGGTGGAACTTACCTGTTGTTGAAGTCTGATTTAATACTAAAAAATAAAAATTATGCTTCTGTAAATGGGCTTGATGCAGTAATTGAAGCTCTTAATGACTCTTTAGCAAATAAGAATGAGAAATTTAGTATTGATAAATGCTTTATGGAAAGTGCTAGAAATGAGATAGCTGTAGGTATTTTGCGAGCTAAAAAACCTGTAGATTATACTATCAAAGCAGGCTCTGTATTTAAACTTACAAAAACACCCGATAACTATATGAATCTACAAAAGTATGGCATTGGTGAAAGACGGTGGGAAGGCTTTGGTGACATCGAATTTAAAGAATTTGATAATAAATATTATCGAGATAATGAAGAAGACCGCTTAGTCGAACGCCCTAATACTGAAGTCCCTGAGCTAATTAAAAATATATGTAAAAACGCATTATATAGGGTACAAGAAGAACATTTAATGCAAAAAGCATATATTGCAGCAAAACTATTCAAAGGGAACATTTCAAAAAGCCTGGCAAGCCGCTTAGAAGGATTTGCAAGATCGGGAAGCTTTTCAGAAAGCTTTGCTGAATTAAGAGATATTTCAAAAGACACCCTAAAGAAATGCTATGTAAATAATGAAAACTTGTATGATTATCTAAATGATAAAGAAAAGATGAACCTTATGATTGATGAGGAATTAGCCAGTACTTCAGAATTAAACTTTTCTAAAGAAAAAAAAGTTGCTGATTTTAAAAAAGACTTTGGGTTAGAAGATATAGCTTATGAGGATGCAAAAAGAATATTTCTTACTACTTTCTTCTTAGCACTCAGACGCAAAGCAAAAATAGAAGGAGGAAGGGGAGGTAAAGATGAATAAGGGAAAGATTATACTAAAAGCTAAACTTGAACTAATAAGTCCATTACAAATAGGTAGCGGCAGTGCAGATATAAGCGACCGTGATATTATTGTTAATGCAGATGGCAGGCCATATATCCCTGCATCCTCGTTTATAGGCAAACTAAATGCTGTCGTTGATGATTATTCGTTTTCAAAATACCTTGGTATAGGTCAAGATCATCAATCTCGCCTACAACTTGATGACTTGGAGATTGATCAAGATGATTTCAAGATATCTATCAGAGATGGTATTAGGATTGATAATAAAACAAATTTAGTTGAAGATGGTGCAAAGTTTGACTATCAAGTGCTGGAACCAGGAGTATGTTTCAACCTCAACATGTATTTTGATGTCAATTGTGAAGATGATTTTGAGAATCTAAAGGGGTGGATCCCAATAATTGTTTCTATGTTAAAGTATTCTTTTTATGTTGGTGCACGTCAATCTGCAGGTAGTGGTGAATTGGTTGCAAATGAAATAACAGTTATGAAGTATGACTTTGCAAATAAAAGAGATGCTATAGAATACTTAATTGATCAAGACAAATCCGATTGTAAAGAACTATCTACTGGTTTAGGTGCTGTTGATAATAGTATTTTTACCATCATAGGTGATTTTACAATACCAAGCTCATTAATCGTCAGATCATACCCAGATACTCCTTTTGGATCAGACGCAGTTCACCTAAAATCAAACAATAAACCTGTTTTGCCTGGCAGCTCTGTTCGTGGCGCTCTACGTGCACGCGGTGAGAGAATACTTAATACAATATGGGAAGATAATAGTTTTACTAAACAATTTATTGCAGCTATGTTTGGCTATGCAAGCGCTGAAAAGGAAAACTCTTATACAATCCCATCTCATTTAAGAGTTAACGAAGTGTTTATCGATGAAGTGGCTTCTGAACTACAAAATCGCATTCAAATAGATCGTTTTACTGGTGGGACTATTAAAGGCGCATTGTTTGACTCTATGCCACTATTCCCAAAATCTGATCAAGCACAAGTAAAGGGTTTACGCATTGATATTAAAGATGCATTTGATTCACAAAAAGGCTTGTTGTTGTTGATATTTAAAGATCTTTATTATGAAGATTTAGCAATAGGCGGAGAAAAAAACGTAGGGCGTGGTTGTCTCAAAGGCATAACTGCGAATATAATCGACAATGGGAATAAGTATGAAAACATTTTTGATGAAAATGCAAATAGTGAGCAATGGGATAAATATATCAAAGCTTTACATGAAAATGCAGATAAAGCTGAAATAGAGGAACGTTTTAATTCCTTTTTGCCCGAAAAAAGTTGAAGGAGTAAAAGATGTATAAGATTAAGCTTACAAAATCTGAAATAAAAAAAGAGAAAATGATTGATAAACTTCCTCTCTTACAGGGAGAATACCAAGTTATGGCAACAATGTTTGACGAAATATTATTTGGTGAACTTAAAGATAATAGATACCAATTTGAAAATGATAAAGAACTAAATTTTAAAAAAATCCAAAGTATTAGAATTTTCAATAAAGATGAAGAATACTTTTATTGGCGCCCTGCTAAAAAAGAGGGTTTTGGGCAGTCAGACAAGCTCAGAGGCAGGCGTAGAGTTGACACAGAAGGGGGCGATATTAAATATATTGAAGCATCACAAATTCTATTTGGTGTAAGAAAAGAAGAAGAAAGAGATGGGTATGTCGATATTGTCGAAGATAGAGGATTTGGCTTGAGGGTTCCAACACAATGGATAACAGGTGAGCTGGGGAAAGAAAATAGGTTACATTTGATCACCAGAAATTACTTAGATGAATGGGGTAATGGGCAGCTTAGCTATTGTGACCACAGATTTGTGTCTATTGAATTAAAGGAGACAAAATGAAAAGGAGAGATAATTATAACAAAGGGAGAGGTCAGGACAGCAGGAAGAATGCAACTGCACCATATAATTTTGTGCCGTTAAATGATACAGTTTTAGAAAACCGTGTCAATAATAGCTTCGATGAATTCATAGACCTGAGTGGCTATATTGATCTTGAAATGACAGCAAAAAGCCCAATTTACGTGCGTGGAACATTAACAGAGGATGATATAAAAGCAAAGAAAGAACAAAGCGAAGGAAGTTTTAAACCTGCTAATTATAAGTTTAAGATACCTGGATCTTCTATTCGTGGTATGGTAAGAACCCTCTATGAAATAATAACATCAAGCAAAATGACCTTTATTGATGACAAAAGTCTTTATTTTAGATCTTTTGGTGATAAGTCGATAGAGTTCCAAAAAAAATACTCAGATTTGATGATGGGAAAAGAAGAAGATGCCTTTAAGCCCTTAGTTTTAGCAGGTTACTTAGTGAAAGAAAACAATGAATATTTTATCTATGAAGCTGAAGGCTATCATCGAGTTGAAGAAAGAGATTTGGAAGGGAAAATTCAGAATTTCATACCAATGTCATTTGATGGTAAGGCGCCAAATAAATATTATACAGAAAAGATAAAAAAAACTCCTTTTGAAGAAGTGTACTTTAAATCTGATAGACCAACAGTGCATAATCACTCATTTAATAGTAAAACAAATGCCTACACTAAACTCTATTATAGCAAGATAAAAGAGATATCAGCAACAAATAAAGATGGCTTAACCAAAGGGACTCTTGTATTATCGGGAAAGATTCCCAAAAAACATATGCAATGGGTTATTGGAGAAATGAAAAAAGATGTAAAATATGACGTTAGCGAAACTTTGATAAGAGACTATGGAAATGATGTTAATAGAAAAGCTGTCAATTTAATAGAATGCGCTAACTCATCAAAAAATCCAGGTGTGCCTTGCTTCTTTATTTTAGATAGTAGCAATAAAGTTAAAGCATTTGGTCACACAGGTATGTTTAGGCTTGTTTATGATAAAAGTATCGGTGATCTAAGGAGTAACTCTCATAAAGCAAACTCTGTCGATATGGCTGAATCGCTCTTTGGAATTGTATCTAAAGAGAATACAATAGCGGGCAGAGTGTTTTTTGAAGACGCTGTTGCAACTCAAGTAGAAGAAGACATTAAAAGAATCCCAAAAATACTATCCTCACCGAAACCAAACTCTTTTCAGCTATATCTTGAACAAAAAAAAGGAGAAATTGTAGGAGTCGGTAAAAAGTACAAAGGAATTAAGAACTATGATTCAGACAGTGCGAAGTTAGCAGGATATAAGTTATACTGGCATAGAAATCATGACACAAAAGACTATAAATGGTATGAAGAAGATGTTGACAAATTAGAGAAATACGACGAACCAGACACTAAAATAAAAGCCTTAAAAGAAGGATCAAAATTTAAAGCTCGCATTAGATTTGAAAACTTAAAAGATTATGAACTTGGCGCTTTATTAACCGTTCTTGATTTGCCCGAAGGGTGTTGTCATAAGATAGGTATGGCAAAACCTCTTGGCTTAGGCTCAATACATATTAAACCAGAGCTTAATATAATTAACAGAAAAGATAGATATCAGGATTTTACCTCCATGGGAGTAGAAAAGATTCCCACAGAAAAATATACAGGTATCTTTGCAAAAATATGGGATAATCCCCGCCTAAAAGAGCTTAAAACTATGCTCAATTATCAAAAAAGGCCAGACAATAAAGATACTGCATATATGGAGCTAAATGCTTTTAAGGAAAGGCAGATTTTAAAAAAACCAAGTGAACTTGAAAGAAAGTAAATATGTTGTACACCGTTAGGCATTACTTTTTTAATAATAACATTATCTACGCGGAATTGCAGGAGGATAAATGGCAATAAAACAAAGAATTAATGCAAAGGCACCATACAATTTTGTGCCGCTAAACGAAGAAGTTATATATCATGAAGAATCAAATAGTACAAATAGCTTCAATGATTATTCAGGGGATTTGTATGATGGCTATATCGAACTTGAAATGACAGCTAAAAGTCCAATTTACGTGCGTGGAACATTGACAGAAGAAGATGTTAAAAATAATAACAATAAAGACACGAAAAAAGAGAACTCACAACATTTTAAACCTGCAGGTTACAAGTTCAAAATACCTGGATCTTCTATTCGTGGTATGGTGAGAACCCTATATGAGATAGTCACCTATAGCAAAATGACTTTTATTGATGACAAAAACCTTTATTACAGATCTTTTGCAGACAGATCATTTGAGTTCAGGGAAAAGTATACTAATATTATGGTAAATAATACAAAAAGTAGACAAGTCTTTGCTGGTTATTTGGAAAAAAGCGGTAGATCTTATAGAATTGTCAAAGCAGAAAGGTATCATAAAGTTGAAGAAAACGATTTTACTCGTAAGTTTGTCTTAAAAAACTCAACTCAAGGTGCAGCTGATGAGGAAGAGAAGAATAACTCAGGAATACCCACTTATGTCGATGTAAGCTTTTATGATAATGTAGAGAATACCGAACAAAACGCGGAAAAACCAGATAATCTCTTGAAAAATGTTAAGCTTGTAAGTGGAACAGCTAAAGAAGGATTAAATGATGGTTATCTTATTTGGCAACCTAATAAAGAATTAGGCAAACGCTGGCATTGGGTTATAGGAGAGAAAACAGAAGAAAAATTTATAATTAACAGCAAGTTAGCACTATCTTATGAAGGTGATGCAAGCAGAGACGCTGTTGATCTACTCGATCAGGCAGAGAAGAGAAAAGATGTTCCTTGCTTTTTTATTCATGACGATAAAGAAGTCTTAGCATTTGGACATACTCGTTTTTTTAGACTTGTTTATGATAAAAGTATTGGTGATTTAATACCAGATGAGCATAAAATAGATAAGCTTGATATGGCAGAAGCTCTTTTTGGCAGAATTAAAAAAGGGAAGAATGAACATACTCTGGCAGGAAGACTGTGTTTTGAAGATGCTATTGCCATAAATGAAATAGAAGAGGATGAAGAAAGAAGCCCAAAAATACTATCTGCCCCAAAACCCAACTCTTTTCAACTATATCTGAAACAAAATAAAGCTGAAATAAAACCTGCTGAAGAAAATGTCAAAGGAGTAAAAAACTATGACTCACGTGATTCGCAGTTAGCAGGACATAAACTATACTGGCATAAGATTATTGATGATGCTAAATATAAGTGGTATGAAGATAACAAAGATGAACTAAAAGATCATGATGAACTATATACAAAAATCAAACCCTTAAAAGAAGGATCAAAATTTAAAGCTCGCATTAGATTTGAAAACTTAAAAGATTACGAACTTGGCGCTTTATTGACTGTTCTTGACTTGCCTGAGGAATGTTGTCATAAGATAGGTATGGCAAAACCTCTTGGCTTAGGCTCAATACAGATCATACCCAAGCTGACGATTATATACAGGAATGACAGATATAAAAGCTTCAAATCTTTGGGTGCTAAAGATTCAAGTAATGACATAGATGACTACAAAGGATTATTTTGTGACCATCTTAATTCAAATTTAAAAAAAATAGAAAAAGAATATTCTAATATTTGGGATATTCCCCGCTTAATTGAGCTTAAAGCAATGCTAAATTATGATAAAAAACCACGTAATGACGAAACAAGGTATATGGAAATCGAAAGAGAAACAAATAATGGCAAAATGAATGAGTACATCAATAGAGAGATTTTAAAAGCCCCATCTCAAATGACTTTAAAATAAAATACGTATGCACTGCCTAATCAGGCAGTGCATCATGATACAAAGGAGAAACATGAAAAATTTATTAATAATAAGCACATGTGGAACAAGTATTCTTACCAACCTTAATAGAAACGAAAATCTACTTTTTGAATATTCAAATATCAAGGATATCAGTGAAATAGAGAATGAAGAAGAGCGAGGAAGAATACAAAATATACTACAAAATAGTAAAGATAAGATTAATGGTATTCAGATAGAAGAAGCTAAAAAACTATCTGCTGAGCTCAATGGCCTATTCACTTATTTCAAAGGCAGTCCGCCAGCAGGGACTGTTTTATATTTAGTACCAACAGATACGCTTTTCGGTAGATTTACCGCAGGGCTAATACAATCCTATTTTGAATACAGCTGCAACATTAAGCCAATCATGATAGAGCAGACAGACTTACAGACTAAAGATCACTATCTTTTTCAAAATGCACTTGGTGAATTAAGTGATCAGTTAAGTGATATTTATGAAACATCTAAAGAAAACTATACGATTGTCTATAACCTCACAGGTGGGTTCAAAAGTGTAAATGCCTTCTTACAGACAGTAGCCCAATTCTATGCAGATGAGAGCTTTTATTTATTTGAGAGTGCAAAAGAGCTGATGAAAATACCAAGATTACCCGTCAAGTTGACCATAGAAGATAATATCAAAGAGAATCTCAGCGCTATCAGAAAGATGGCGCAAGGGCTAACAATCAAAAAAGAAGAGCTTCAAACGCTTACCCCTCTATTCTACTTTGAAATGGATGAGCAGTACTCTTTGTCAGTATGGGGTAAATCTTTGTGGAATACGGTTAAGACGACAATATACTCAGAAAAACTATGGGAGAGCCCAACTGAACTTGTTGTATTTACCGATGGGTTTAAACGTTCAATAGATACGGCAAAACTTACCACAAACAGGATCTATGAGATCAATAAGAAAGTCGATGACTTGATGAAGTTTGCTTATGATGGTAGTAATCCTGAATCACTGGATTGCAAACCTCTACACGGTAGCAAACTTGCCCCATCTACTCACGAATGTGATGCTTGGCATGATCAAGATGCAAAAAGGATATATTTTCATAAGGAGGGGAATAAACTCATTCTTGACAAGTTGGATAAAGCATTACATTAAGGTTTCTCAGTTCTCTCTTTTCTTGATTTTAAACAAATCTGCCAAGGTGTCATCTATCCTTTCTGGAACAAGATCTGCTGGATCAGGAGTTATTATTCTGAACTGTTCTAATCTATTTTTGACATTATCTGTAGAGTATGTCTCTTGATCCAGTGTAAGTAGATATTTTTTTACACCAATACCCATAAGGTTACTCAAGGCGTCGAGCTTGAAGATGGTATCATTTGCAATACTTTTATTATCACTATCCTTCATTGATGTTTTGCATTCAATGACATACAGCCCATTATCTTTTGTAAATGCTATATCTATTTCATTTGTCAGATTTTCATGTTCAATATTAAGACCAGTCTTGATATCAGTTATTGCAAATTGGTTTAGGTGGTGATAAATATACTCTTCAAACCAGCCACCAGTGATATAATCAATCCATTTTTTGGTAATATCTTGATCTTTTCCATCAAATTCATTTAGAACAGCCGAAACGGGTGCTTCTACTCCTTCAACCTCAGCTCTCAGAAAACAGTGTGTTGCCGTGTGTTGCTTAAAAAAAGAAAGTGTATAGGTAGCAATTGTAGGATCTGGAAATGGTTATTTAAAGCCTTAAATCCAAAAGTGAGTTGAAGTGAGTTGTCGTGTGTTGTTCAAAAAAAAGTTGATTGTCTTGATCTGTTTATCATGGAACCGTTCGTGTATTGCATTCGTCTGTTTAAAACCTTGAATCTTAAAAAAGTGTGTTCCAGTGTGTTGTCGTGTGTTGTTCAAAAAAAACAGCAATTACAAAAAATATGTTGACACATTATAGCTTTTTATTCTTTACTCAGTAATAGTCAGAGCTTAACAACTTGAGATAGTGTGACATAGCATTGTGCAAAAGTGATTTAGAAGTCACGGGGCGAAGCAGTGTTTATCAACTTTATTGGGGGATTGCAGGTATTTATGATATTAGCAAAACATGGACACCAAAATAAAGTTTTGGTAATAATTTTTTGAAGTGGTGATAAAATGAAAAAGAATAAAATGATTGTGATATGACAAGGGGACGGAGAAATTGACACACGGAGGGAAGAATGAAACAAGACATCTTAAATCATTACAAAAGTACAGGGACTTATACTTATGCGGGTTTATATGCTGATTATTTTAAGAGTTTGCCTAATGATATACGCCAATTAGGAAATCTTATTTGCTCACAGGTAATCCATCGTGTAACATTGCGTGAAGGAAATTCGGGTGCTAATTCTGATTTGATATATGGGGATATGACAAGATTTCCTTGGTATCGTCTTCGTTGTGAAGATGATGTATTGTTAACTGCAATGGCTATGGCTGCCGAACTATTCAGACTAGATAGTAGAGGTTTTACCATTGAGAGGGCAGTCGAGCACAAGATTGTCGTCACTTGTCGGTATGTCTCGGTTTTAATGTCAGCAATATTAAAAGCCAAGGGGATACCAAGTCGTTCAAGAGCGGGTTTTGCGCCTTATCTTGATAAAAACCAAAGTTGGGATCATTGGATAAATCAGTACTGGGATAATGATAGATGTAGTTGGATAAATATAGATGCAGATGGGTTTTTCAAACAAGAAGATTTGGGTTTCGATCAGTTCGACATTCCTATGGAGAGATTCGATTGGTCAGCAAAAGCCTGGTTGGATATCAGGGCGGGAAAAGAAGATGGGTCGCGATACATTTATGGGGATGGGTTAGGGACAAATTCTTTAAAAGCTGTTATTAGAGGTGTATTTTATGATTTTCATGCTTTAATGAACAACGAAATATCGTATAAATTTCAACCAAGCTATGTGGATAATAAATTTGATAGACTCACCGAAGAGGATTTCCTTGAAATTGATAAGTTAGCTATCCTGCTGCTTGACCCCGATGAGAATTTTGGAATGCTTAGGGAATTATGGAATACAAAGCGTAAATTTCGGATCCTTAATAGCCCATTGATTGATGATTGGGATAACCAGCTCATTCCACAAGATTAGGATTATACACAAAAGCATCGACTGATATTTGTATAATGTAGGTGCAATCATCAGTCATTCAGTTTGCAGCCGAACTTGCTTATTTGATTTTTGGGATGTGGTATATGAATGAACTAATTAAGAATATAAATAAGCTGCATACGACGGAGCTCGGTGCAGAACGGATTAAAAGAAACCTTACCCTGGGCATTGATGATGTCGTCACCTGGTGTAAAAAGTGCTTAAATAAAGCTGATTTTATGACGCAGGTAGGTAAGAATTGGTATGTGTATTGGGAAGGTAAAGTTATTACTATAAACGCTTTCAGTTATACTATTATCACTGCGCACAAAATAAGTCCAAAAATTAGGGTGATGGTAAATTCTGATTATCTTTGCCTGGAGGAGTTTTTGTATCAAGCGATTTTTGTTCCAGAAGGCATGGAGTCGCCACCAAGAAGTATAATTGAGGAGCCTGAGATATTTGTTTATATACACGATTTTGGGCTTAAAGCAGGTGACTTGGGTGTTGTTGCAGAACAAAATGGGCAAATAATTGGTGCAGCATGGACAAGAATAATATCAGCCTTTGGACATATAGATGAAAACACGCCTGAGCTTGCTATTTCCTTGCTTCCAGGATTTAGAAACTACGGTATAGGCACAAAGCTAATGAATAAAATCTTCCAATTGCTCAGAATTAATGGATATAAGCAGACTTCCTTATCTGTTCAAAAAGATAACCCTGCAGTAAAGTTTTATCAAGATCTTGGATATGAAGTAGTTGATGAAAAATATGATCATGTTGGGAATAATGACTATTTGATGATAAAAAGATTGTAAAACTGCACTCTGATAACAAGGGGGTGCCAGGTTAATGGTTATCAGAATTGTTGCATCATGTCACGTTGAATATGTGATTCTGGTGAAGTGAAGTGTTTTGTTGATAAAAGTTAAAACATAAAAATGGAATGAAGGGGATTGGGGTCAAATAATGGGTAAAATAGTGGCAGCATATATCCCAAAATAATATTGAATTGATGAGAGCAATTATAATATGAGAGCTTTGAATTAGAAAGCAGACAA
>JAJBBH010000080.1 GCA_020532185.1 Candidatus Cloacimonadota bacterium
GCACGAGGCACTGTCCCTACAAACTAATAATACGTTTTGACATATGATTTGAAGACTCGTTTAGGATAGGTAATATATATTACGATTTCTTACTTTAGAAGCTTAGATTAGGTTATTTATCAGCCCAAGATACCAATTGATTAATGAGTCGCCTAAAAAGAAATAAAGTAAAGAAGCAGCAACTAAATAAGGTGCGAAGGCAAGTTCTTTATTTCTTTTTATATTAATAAAGTTACAGAGTAATGCAAAAACAGAAGAAAAAAGAATAATAAATATTACGCCAGGAACGCCTGTAAACATGCCTGCTGCTGCGATATACTTGATATCTCCTCCACCTAAACCAGCCTTTTTTTGGCTAATTAAATACAGGAATGCAATTGAATAAAATATTGAAAAGCCAACAACAGAGCCAAGTATGGCACTCATTAAGCTCATTGTGCCCATAATTGAAAAGATTAGCCCTGCAACGAGCAGAGTGTAGTTATGCTTATCAAGTATTAATTTGTGGTCAATATCTATAAAGAAAATCATGATGCCAAAGCTCATAAAAAAGGTAAATTTTAAGAATTGTAGATCGATTATATAAGCATTTTTAATGAAGTATAAAACTGCTAATAAAGCAGTAATAAGTTCAACAAAACAATATCTGAAAGAAAAGCTTTTGTGACAGTAATGGCATTTTCCTCGCAATAAGAAATATGATATAATTGGTATATTATGCCAAGCTTTTATAGGTGTTTGACATTTAGGGCAATAAGAACCAGGTTTAATTATCGATAAGCCCAATGGAATTCTATAGATACAAACATTAAGAAAACTGCCAATGCTACTAAAAAATATTGTTATAAATAATATTGCTAATAATTTTGCAAAAGTAGCATAAAATGGTATTGAAAAATAAAAAAAGTTAGCTATTTGATCTAATAATAAAGCCATCTATCGCCAAGGGTCATTTTTTTTATAGCTGTCAAAAGGAATGCCAGATGATTGTCTGTATTGAATAAAGATTCTTGTATTTTCAAAAGGTTGGTATTCCAAAGAAAATGCTGGTACGACAAGGCTATTATTGTCATTATTAGATTTAAAATTCATCTTGTTCTGATGCATCATTGAACCTTGATTAACTAAACTCAAATCGACATTGAGTTTTAGGTTTTTCTGAAGATCAAATTTTAGGTGGTTAGTGTATGCAGATTGATAAAATCCATATCCAGAGCTTGATACTCCAGAGCTAAATGACATTGTATGAGACATTTTAACGTTATTTGGGTTCAAAAGAGATCCAATCTGGAAATTGGGGTTAAAGAAAGCGGGGTTAATAGGCTGATTGTACTCTGCCGTGAGGGATGCTATGACAGCAATCATAACTAATAAAATCAATATTTTTTTCATTAATTCCTCCTTATAAGATAATCTAATATGAATCAATAATATGTCAACCTTTTTTAATGGTACGCGAGTAATAGATAGATTGAAGATATAAACAGATTGACTCCAGCAATCAAAGCACCATATTTTGTAAAAGTTAAAAAGCTGATTTTATATCCACTTTTATTACATATACTAACTGCAATAAGATTTGCAGAAGCACCAACCATAGTACCATTTCCTCCTAAACATGAACCTAAAGAGAGTGCCCACCATAGAGGTTTTACAGCATCAGGACCCATAATGTTCCCAATATTCTCAATAAGAGGTATCATCGTCGCTACAAAAGGTATATTGTCAATAATTGCAGAAGCAATACCAGATGTCCAAACAATACCTATACTGGTTAGTCGAGCATTGCCATGTGTTAGGCTCATCACATGTTCTGAGAAGTAATTAATTACTCCTTGTTCCTGAAGAGCTCCAACCATAATAAATAAGCCAACAAAAAACAGGATAGTGCCCCATTCAATTTCATTAGCAAAAAACTTATCAATTTTCAGCTTTCTGGACCTTAACAAAAAAATGCTTGCACAAATTAATGCAATTGTGGCAGGTTCGAGATGAGTATAGTGATGTAAAAAGAATAAAGTAATGAATAAAGCAATCACAGCAAGCCCGAGAGCCAAGTCTCTTTTTTTCTTTATTACTTGTTTTTCATCAAATTCCATTATTTTTGCACGTTTTTGATTTGATACAATCAGTTGTTTTTTGAAAACCTGCCATAGTATTAATGCGGATACAGCAAGGTTTATAAAGATAATAGGTGTCAAATTCTTTAGGAAGTCAACAAAGGTTAAACCAGCAGCACTGCCGATCATCAAGTTTGGCGGATCACCTACAAGTGTTGCAGTACCACCAATATTTGATGCAAGTACTTGACTGATTACAAAAGGCAGAGGGGAGATGCCTAATTCTACTGCAATTAGTATTGAAATTGGTATCATGATAATGATTGTGGTTACATTGTCTAAAAATGCAGAAATAATTCCTGTTGCAAAGAAAAGAAATAGCAAAATTTTTATAGGGTTTCCCTTTGCAAGCTTTGCAAGTTTGATAGCAATATACTGAAATAGCCCAGTATCTTTTATTATTCCCATCATAATCATCATGCCAATCAATAAGAATATTACGTTCCAGTCAACATAACTGGAGAATGCAGCGTCTTGGCTAATATACCCAATTGATATAAAAATGACTGCGCCCACAATTGATACTACAGATTTATGGTAGGTCTCTAATGCTATTAAGATATACGCAATAATGAAGATAATAAGAGATGTTATCATACTAGAACTCATAATGATCGCTCCTTTGTTGTGAATTTAAAAAACTTGATAAATCTGACAATGCACGCTGACTATACTCAAGCTTTTTTTCTTTTTTACCAATCTTGTCCAATATAGCAGGAAGTAAGCCAAAGTTTGCATTTATGGGCAAAAAATGTTTATGTTCTGTTGTTAAAAAGCGCCATATTTGCCCCATAATGGTTGTTTCTGGTAATATAGGCAATTTACTATTTATAATATTTGCTACTAATAGCCCTGAAAAAATTGATTCTACATAGCCTTCCACACCAGATAACTGTCCTGCAACAAAAATATTACTTCTATTTTTTAAACTAAAATTTTCATTGCATACTTTGGCAGTGTTTATGTAGGTATTCCTATGTATCGAGCCATAGCGTGCAAAATCGGCATTTTCAAGACCTGGTATCAATCTGAAAATATCCTTTTGTGCACCATATTTGAGCATTGTCTGACAACCAACGAGATTATATGTTGTCTTATTTCTGTTTTCTATTCGTAGTTGAATCAATGCATAAGGGCGTTTGCCAGTTCTTGGATCATCTAATCCTACAGGTCTCATTGTTCCATATCTGAGCGTGTCAACTCCACGTCTTGCTAATTCTTCAATAGGTATACAATTTTCATAGAATTTATACTCAATATTATTGAAAAACTCACTTTCAAATTCTTTTGCTTCATATTTTTCGCCTTTAATCAGAGCGTCTACAAAGTTCAAATATTCATCTTTGTTAAATGGGCAATTAAGATAATCGCTATTATCATCGCTATATCTCGATTTACTAAAAACAATGTCCATATTTATAGTATCAGTATAAACAACTGGGGCAATAGCATCAAAAAAGTAAAGATGATTGTCTCCAATATCTTTTATAAGTGATTGAGTTATTTTGTCTGATGAAAGAGGACCAGTTGCTAATATAGTCAAAGTGTCATCAAATGCTGTTACTTCTTCGTTTATTAGCTTAATGTTTGGGTGATTAATAATTGTTTTATGTACGTATTCTGAGAATAAATATCTATCAACTGCAAGTGCATTACCTGCAGGCACTGCCGCTTTTTTTGCAATAGGGAGTAATTTGCATCCCATCATCTCTAATTCGGCTTTTAAAAGTCCAGATGCACTACTTAAAAGCGTTGATTTTAGAGAATTTGAGCATACAAGTTCGGCACAAAGGTGAGTTTGATGAGCAGATGTTGTTTTTTTATCCCTCATTTCGTAAAGGTCAACTTGCCAGCCATTGTCTGCTAACTGTAAAGCAGCTTCGGATCCTGCTAATCCTGCACCAACGATTTTAACTTTTTTCAATTGTTTTATATCTTTCTAATATTTCACATATTGGTTTATATGTTTTTCTGTGGATTTGGCAAATGCCGAATTGTTTAACTGCATCAATATGAGCAGCAACTGGGTAGCCTTTATGTTTTGCGAAGCCATATTGTGGATATTCTTTATCATATTTGTACATAATATTATCTCGTGTTACTTTTGCTAAGATTGATGCTGCGGCTATACATGCATGATTGGCATCACCTTGCTTTATGCATTTGTGAGGTGTATCAAAGTTCATTGGGGCTTTGTTGCCGTCTATCAAAGCAAGGGTGGGTTTGATATCTAATTTTTCAATACTTTCTTTCATACCTTTTAAAGTTGCATTCAAAATATTTATTTGATCTATTTCATAATGATCAATAACAACAATTGAATATGTAACAGCTTTTTCTTTTATTATTTCAAAAATCTCTTTTCGTTTCTTTTCGCTTATTTGTTTTGAATCGTTTAAATCCTCATGATAGAATGAATCTGGTAAGATAACACTTGCACAGACAACAGGTCCTGCAATAGGACCTCTACCTGCTTCATCTGTACCAGAAAGCATTGGGTATGTTTTTTTTAGTTCTAAGTCGTTATCGAATAGATGTTTATTGTTCATTTTTTATTATAAAAAAGAGTCTTGGCGTGTTTGTATCAATTATTTTATGATTTTCATTAATTAAGTTTCTAAGTTGATGATCATTGTATATACTGATTAAATCGAGATTTGCCTCTTTAATAAGCTCAACCAATTCAGGTGCTCTCCATACTTTTTGCTGGTGCAGCTCATTCTCTTGTCTATAACCCAAAAATGTTTCGTGAAAGATATTTAAGCGATTTATTTGTTTATTTTTATATGATAAGTAGTCAGCTCTATGAATGAAGAAAGTCTGGCTGCTTTCTTCAAGATTAATGAAGTTATCAAAGTTCTCTTTGCTATTGTAAATAGTTGAAATGTCAAAAATAAACATCGAGTTTTTACGTAAGTGCTTTTTAACACATGAAAATAGGCTTAATATTTCCTCTTTATTTGTTAAGTAATTTATACTATCAAAAAGAAGAACAAATAAGTCAATCTCTTTTTCAATCTCAAAGTTAGTCATATCGGCTTGGAATAACTGCAATGAGCTATTTTTATGAAGAGCTACATCAAGCATTTCAGGGGATTTATCAAAGGCAATCACATCATAATTATTAGTTGCAAGTATATTTGAAATATTAGCTGTTCCACATGCTATTTCAGCTATTGTTTTTGGGTTTTTACCAAATTCATATCTATACCTTGAAAGTATAAAGCTTATCCATTTTTGATAAGCTACATGAGCCATATATTTATCATACAGAAAAGCAAAAGAATTGTAGTTATAGTTTTCTTTGCTTTCGTTATTCTTTTGAATAATCTGTAACAGTTGCAAGATGCAATATCTTATTTGCTGCTTTATATTTGGTTTATATCTTACAAATTTATCTAAATTGATAATTGGTATTGTATGACCATGATACAAGTTTGCGTTACTCGATGGAAGGAATATATCTAACAAGCTTTGTATATAATTGGGAAATAATGTGATAATCGGTGCACTTTTAAATGATTTTATGTCTTTAAGATCTGAAAGTGATAGTTTGATAACAGCAAAAGAATTCTCGAGTTCTTTTAAAACTGAGTCTTCTGTGTCAATGTAAGCAGATAATTGTGATTTGAGAAAGTAAACTGAGCTTGTCTTGCTTGCTTTCAAGTGTTTTATAAGCGAAGAAAGAGATTTATGCAGATTTTTATTGTCAATATTGTAACTGTTATTGTTTATATTTGCAAAATAATATATTTCTAATTTTGGGTTTAAAATTTGGTAGAAGCCTGCGTTTAAGGCTTTTTTCATGGGCAAATTATAGCATAAGATGCCATCTGCTTGATGTTTTATATCAATATCAGAGTCATCTTTTTTAACTTTATGCCATTCATATGAATAATCTCGCTTGCAGTCAGGTTGGTTTGTTAGGTTTTCTAATGTACTTGGCTGTTCTTTTTTCCCAATAAAAATAAAATGAATATCACCTCTCTCAGGCAAGAAGCGAATAGCATTTATTATGATTTCGCATTCTTTTTCATTTGCGGAAAATAGATTTACTAAAATTCTTTTCATTTATAATTTCTTATCGCTTGCACCAGGTTTCATGATCGCAATATTTTCTTTACAAAGCGGGCAGTCTTTTTCTTCCCAAGTCTCAAATGTTAATTCTGCCAAAGAAATTAAAGGGCAATCAAATTGAGCCTTACCTGCAGATCTGTCGACTATGCTTGCAACGGCTTGCACATTCACATGATATTCTTTCAACACATCGATAACCTCTTTCACACTGCCGCCAGTGGTGATAATGTCTTCGATAATAACAGCGTTGTCGCCAGCTTTAATATCAAAACCGCTACGAATAGACATTTTATCGTCTTTTCTTTGGGTGAATACAAACTTTTTGCCCATTTGTCTTGCGACTTCATAGGCTAATGCTATCCCACCAAATGCTGGTCCTACAACAATGTCAATAGGAAAGTCTTTTAGTTTATTGGCAATTTCTTTGCAAAGCAATTCGACTTTATCAGGATAGTGAATAATTTTTATTTTCTCTACATAGTACTCGCTGTGCCGCCCTGATGTTAGCTTAAAATGGCCCTTTAAAAGTGCATTAGTATCTTCTAAGATATGTTGAATATTCATTCTTTATCTCCTATTTTATAATAATAATCTTCTTAATTTGTTCTTGTTCAGCTTGCTTTATTTTAAGGAAATATATGCCATTTGAGTATTTACTTTGGTCAAAGACTATATCTGCTTTCTTGGCATTTTTATAAGACCACGAGTCAATTTTCTGCCCTTTTATATTGTATGCAGAAATAAAAATTGGTTCGAGTGTTTCTTTATTTGAGGTGATTTCAATGTTTGCGATGCTGCTAATGGGATTTGGGTAGATTGCGACCTGAAAGTATTGAGGCTTCAAAATATTTATATCTACAGCTGTTTCTTGGTAATTAATTGTAATTTGATACACACCAGTTGAACTATTTATGCTGATTACAGAGCTTGTTTCACCAGCTATTGCAGAGATATTGATATTAATAGTTCCGCAGTCGTATGGCTCAATAAGGTTAGGATAATCGATAACTGAGCAAAGATTATTATTGGGTACGACAGAATTAATCTGGAGAGCAGCATTTCCAAAATTTGCTATTGGTATGGATATATTTTCACCATAATAGGCATTTATATCAGTAAGTGGAAAAAAGTAAGTAGCTATTTGTGGTCTATCAGTTGGGTTAGCAATGCTATATAGTCTTTCAACAAATTCTGGGTGATCGATAAATGGGTTTCGTTTGTGTTGTAAAGCTGCAATTGCATTATTCCTTTGTGCTTCTATTTCTGTAACAGGATACTGCTTATTCCATTCTTTTAAGGTATCTTCTTGTATGTCAAAAAATGGGGCGAAAGGATTGTCATATCTAATTGCAAAGTAAATCATCGCTCTTGCAACATTTCCTTTATGGATATCTCTTGGTTCAAAAACCAATACACTGTTGTCATCATAACCTCTTTTAGACCCACTGTTTTCCCAATTTTGTCCATTTGTAACATTTCCAAAGGGCAAATTACCTCTTATATTATTTGCATATTCATCAACAGGATACAGATGATAGAGGTCTGATTTTGCGACTCCTGCTGCACCTTTGCTTTGAGGCCATGTATGTTCAGTATTCATGTGAGTTGTATTTACATCGGGTATTGTGTTTGTCTCTACCATACGCCCAGTATATACACACTCTACCCATCCATCTACATTGTCAATGGAGCCAAACATTGCCTGTCTTGCTCCAGTATAGCCTAATGAAGTGTGGTTATTAATTAAATTAAATATCTCGTTTCTTAGCTCGCTATCCCACTTATTGTATGTTGATAAATACAAATCTTCTGTATAGTTTACGGGTATATTGGCTTTTAAAAAGCTTGGAGTTTGATTATCTGAGTTTAAAAAATAAAATATATCTTTGTATGCAATATTATGTTTTCCGTTGAATACAACTTGAATATCAATGCTATCATTGGGTGCAAGAGTAAACAGAGTGTCTGAAAGGCTAAATGCTTTGTTTTGATGTAATATCGTGATTTCTTGACTTATATTATTATCATTGTATATGCGTAAAGACTGGATATAATCTTGATTGGCTATCGCATTATCAAAAGTAATTGCTGCTTGGTTAAAGCTAATTGGTATAGAACTTAATTGATAGAAGAAAAAAGCACATAATAAGATAAAGAGTTTTTTCATTTTATTTCTCCGTCTCAAACCATGTATTAATTGTTTCATTTTGTATTTTAAACAACTCTTTTATATCGTCAGTTGCAATTGATAGTATTTGGTGTAATTTATCTAATGAAAATGGATTATGCTCTGCTGTACCTTGTAATTCAACAAATTCACCAGACTCGGTCATAACAATATTAAAATCAACTTCTGCATTTGAGTCTTCTTCATAACACAAGTCAGAGATAATTTTACCATCAACTATACCGACGCTTATTGCAGCAACAAGTTCTTTCATAGGGTTTTCGTCTAATCGGCTCTCTGCTCTAAGCCTTGCAAATGCCATTGCAAGAGCTACGGCTGAGCCGGTAATAGCTGCAGTTCTTGTGCCTCCATCAGCTTGAATCACGTCACAGTCAATATATGCTGTTAAGCCTGGCATTTTATTGAGGTCAACTACAGCTCTCAAAGAACGCCCTATCAGTCTTTGTATTTCAGCTGTTCTTCCGCCTATTTTTCCAGAATTTACTTCTCTTCTTGTGCGGCTATGAGTACTTGCTGGGAGCATGCTGTATTCAGCTGTCAGCCAGCCTTGTTCTTTATCTCGCAAAAATGGAGGTATACTTTCTTCTATACTGACATTGCACAAGACTTTTGTTTTGCCTGTTTCTATTAAAACGCTGCCATATGGGTATTCCACAAAATCATATGTGATCTTAGTATCTCTTTTCACAAACATATTTCTCCATTTAAATTAATTGCAACAAACATATTTATTGCCTTCTATTTTTTTCACCATATCTTTTAATTCAAGCATAAATATTGTATTTGATAGCTTGCCAAAGTCATAGTTGCTAATGATTATCAAGTCATCAGCATGTATATGAGGCGGATTATCTTTTATTATATTGTAGATAAACTCTTCTTCTGGTCCCAAATCAATTTTAATAGTACTTTTTCTGAGCTCTATACTCTCTTCATAATAGTCATTTATCGAGTGAATCGAGCTTATACAATTTGCACCTTTTTGGATAAGATTATTGGGTCCTTCGGCAGAATCAACTGTTATGTTTCCTGGCAAGGCAAATACTTCTTTTCCTTGTTCCATTGCAAAGTTTGCAGTAAGCATAGCACCGCTTTTGGCTTTACCCTCCATAACTGCAACGAATTTTGATAAACCACTTACTATTCTATTTCTTTGTATAAAATTCCATTTGCTCATTTTTGAGTATGGCGGGTATTCGGTCAAAAGGAGTCCATATTTGATAATTTTCTTTGCAAGCTCTCTGTTTTGAGGAGGATATATCAAATCAAAGCCATGGGCTAAGACGGCTATTGTCTTCCCTTTTGCCTCTAATGCTGCTTTGTGAGCCTCTGAATCAATTCCGCTTGCAAGTCCACTAACTATGACAAAGTCAGCATAGCATAGTTGCTGGCAAATTTTTTGGGTTACAATGCGGCCATATGCACTTGGTTTACGAGTGCCTACAACACCGCCTTTTTTTACTTCGGACAAAATATCAATATTGCCCATTCCAAATAAAAACAATGGTGGATGGAATATGTTTCTCAATTCTTCAGGGTACTCATCGTCTAAAATAGTGATAAAATGCAAATTATGGCTATCAATCATACTTTCAATTTTTTCCCAATTTTGTATACTGTATTCTCTTTGCAATAGATCAACTTGTTGTTGAGTTAAAAAATTCACTAAGTTCCATTTTTCGTGTTTTTTCCCTAAATATTCTGTTGGATCACCTAAAGTATCTAATAGCTGCATGACTTGCAGGGGTTTGATTATTTTAGTTTCTTGTAAAGATATCCAAGCTTTAATCTTCTTTAGTCGCATTTTTTATCATTTCATATAATTTGTTTTTAAGCTCATTTGTGTTTAAATTAGTTACACTCGATATACCAATAACTTCTTCATTTGTTTTTTGTTTAAAAGCAGCTCTCACTTCAGCAAGCTTTTGATATCGATCGTCTTCAGATAATGTATCGAGCTTACTGAGCACTATCAAGCTTTGTTTTTTATCAAGATTTGTATCATAAAGGTAAAGCTCTTTTCGTAATATAAAGTAATCATGGAGGGGGTCAACACTGTTTATATCGATTAAAAATAATAATGTTTTAGTCCTTTGGATATGTCTTAAAAATTGAATGCCTTTTCCTTTTCCATCATGAGCACCCTCTATCAAACCAGGTATATCAGCCATTACAAAAGTTCTAAATTCATCAACATAAACAACGCCGAGCATGGGTTCAAGAGTCGTAAACTCATAGTCTGCAATCTTTGGTCGTGCGGCAGAAATTGCACTGAGTAATGTTGATTTGCCAGCATTTGGAAATCCAACTAAGCCAACATCAGCCATAAGTTTTAATGTAAGCTCAAGTTCAAATTCTTGCCCTCTTTTACCATCAGTAGCTTGACGTGGTGCTTGATTTGTGCTTGTTGCAAAGCGAGCATTACCTTTTCCTCCACTACCACCTTTTGCTATAATCAATTCCTCTTCATGATATGTTATCTCACCGAAAAGCTTTTTATTACCATTATCTTGAATTATTGCTATTTCGGTACCCAAAGGGACTCTTATGTATTGGTTTTTACCAAATGCACCAAATTTATTCTTTCCGCTTCCATTTATACCTTTTTCTGCCTGATAAAGCTTATTGTAGCGAAACTGGATAAGGGTATTTGTGTTTTCATCTCCTACAAAAACAATGTCTCCACCTTTACCACCATCGCCACCATCAGGACCGCCTTTGGAGACAAACTTTTCTCGCCTAAAACTGACACAACCATCGCCACCATTTCCTGCTTCTACTCTTATTTTTGCATAATCAATAAACATTGTTTTCCCTCATATATAACTTTATTAGCTTATGTACAACACTATGAACATTCTTATTTACCCTCTCATTTGTCAAGATAAATCTACAATTTTGTTAAAAGCATTTAATTAAAATACTTAGTATGTTTTTTGGTATACTAATAAACAGATCAGTCAAATATGATAGGGTATAAGCACACACAATATTTTATTATATCACAAAAAAGTTCTCTTTTCTTTTGACTATATTTTTAGAAAAAAAAATATGAGATGATAACTGGAAGGAATAGTGTTTTAATCGTGATGATAGTATTGAGTAATGTTGTTAAATATGGTTTTATAAAAGATATTTTTAATGATTTTGTTTTTTATAATTATTTTATTCAATTTGGCAGACAGTATTTATTTTGTTAAAAAGTAATAAAGATAAGTTGTTTTAATGGTAATATTGGATTTGGCATACCTTTTAATATCATTTGTAAAAAAAAGATTGACAGAAAAAGCCTATTAGAATAATATAATCTATGAATTGTGTTTATAAAAGAATAAAGAGGTGAGTTTGATATCAATAATAAGTAGAATTAAAAATATGTTTACCAGGACTGAACGAAAAGTATTCTTTTGGTATTGTATTTTGGCAATCTTTGGTCTTTTATTAGCTCAAACACATATGGTTTTTGCAGATATGGCAATTTCTCATGAGGTTAGTCTCTTAAAAGAAGAAATAAAAAATGATATAATTCTAAGATTTGATTTGAATATGGCTACACATGAAGAGCTTAAAACTATAAAAGGGATAGGAGATAAAAAGGCAGCAGACATTATTGAATATAGAAATAAAAATAAATATATGCAATTAGAAGACTTATTGAATGTAAAGGGCATAGGAGTGAAGACTTTGCAAAATATCAGTCCCTTTTTATACATTAACAAAGATGATGAAAAAGTAGTTGTCGACTCAACAAATTCAAAAATATTAAAAGTTAAGAAATTAGATGAAGGTGATAAGAAAATTAATATACTGACGGCAAGTGTCGAAGAGTTAATGATGATAAAGGGTATTGGCAAAGTCAAAGCAAAACAAATAGTTGACTATCGGTCTGATAATAAAATTGATTCTTTTGAAGATCTTTTGAATATCAAAGGAATTGGTCCAAAATTGCTTGAAATAATTATACAACATTCTGTTATTGATGATAGTGATCAGATAATTGCTGCGGATACTAATTAAAGATTTGGAACCAAGCAGGCACATATATGAGTACATACTTTCAGGGAGATTAAATGAATAAAGTAAAGAACAAGATAGCACCAACATTAACTTTGGCACAATTATATGAAACCCAAAAACAATATTTTGATGCATATCTTAGCTATAAATTTATTTATGATAGCAATGCTGATGATATGATTTTAGAAAAAATGGAGAAAAGTAAAAGCAGGATATTTGAAGATCCAGCTCTTCAATATAATGAGATTATTAATACTCTTTTTACAGTAGAGGATAAAACTTTGTTTAGAGTTTTACCAGAAAAGCTTTATGATAATTATTTGAAGTCTTTTGAAGATAAAGTCGAAGAACAGGTGTTTGTTGCTGAAGAATTTGAAAAAGATGAAAATGACATGAGCGAAGCTGAAACATTAGAGCTTGTTTATGAACCAAACAATATTACAGAAGTTATTGAAGAAGCTTCCAAAACGAATGATAATTCTGATATTTTTGATATAAAAGAAATTACAAAAGTAGAGAAAAGTTTGACTACAATAGCAGACTTTTGCAAGTTTTTAACAGAACACTTTGGCGATAAAAAAA
>JAJBBH010000027.1 GCA_020532185.1 Candidatus Cloacimonadota bacterium
AAACATGCAGGGCTTGCGTTAGCAACCTCAATTACCGCTGCCCTACAGTTTGTTATTTTAATCACTATTCTTCTTAAAAGGTTTGAAAATATTAAACTACACAATATTAAGAAAAACTTGATTAAGATCATGATAATATCAATAATATTATATTCCGTAATTGCAATCTTATCCAGTTATTGGCAAACAGATAATTTTATTGACTTAATACTTAAAGTGTTGACAATTTTTACTGTCTGGTCTATAATATTCATCCTCTCAGGCTTTCTTTTTAAGCTTGAATACTGGGACTCTATTACTAAAAACATATGCAAGAAATTCCTCAAAAAATAATAGAAAAGCTTAATCTGCTGCCAGAAAGCCCTGGCGTTTATCTCATGAAAGATAAAGACGGCACAGTTATTTATGTCGGCAAGGCTCTTGTTTTAAAAAATCGTATAAAGAGTTATTTTGCAGCACAGATTTACGACTTAAAAACTCAAAAGTTAGTACAAAACATCGATGATTTTGAATACATTATTGTTAATAATGAGAGTGAAGCCTTCATTTTGGAAGCAAATCTGATTAAAAAGCATCAACCTCATTACAATATTTTGCTAAAAGATGATAAGAAGTATCCTTTTGTAAAAATAACTTATAATGAGCCTTTTCCGAGAACAATTCTAACAAGAGACTTAGTTAAAGATGGTTCAAAATATTATGGACCGTATACTGATGTAAAATATTTGCGTAGTACTATTAGAACTCTTGAATGGCTATTTCCGCACAGGACTTGTTCACGTGTTATTCCCGAATCGCCCGTAGTTTTCAAGCGTGCATGTATAAACTATCAAATGAAAAAGTGCCCCGCTCCATGTATTGGCAAAATTTCAAAAGAAGAATATGTAAAAATCATTAATAAAATTATTCGTTTCTTGACTGGAAAAAGTGTTGATTTAGTTAAGGAACTTACTGTTGAAATGCTTGAAGCATCAGAGCAGTTGAACTTTGAAAAAGCTGCTATTCTCCGCGATCAAATAAATGAGTTAGAAAGAATACAAAGATCTCAAATAATGTATTTTACAGACGAAAAAAATAGAGATATTATTGCTATCTATCAAGATGAAGCTTTATGTGCTGTTGCAGTTTTGAAGATTCTCAGTGGAAAGGTTTCATCAAAAGAGATTTATTCATTTAAAAACACACTAAATGAAAGCAAATCGAGTATTTTCTCAGCTTTTTTAAGTCAATATTATGCAAACAAGACAGATGATTTGCCTCATCAAATTATTGTGCAAAAAGAACCAGATAACTTTGAAGAAATACAGAACTTTCTTGGAAAGATTATTCTCGTACCCCAACGCGGAGAATTTAAAAAGCTTACCATGATAGCTGAAAAGAATGCTTTCGATTATATTGAAAATAAAAAGCTTGCACATATAAGAAAAAGTAATAGAACTATATTTCCTGTGCAAGAACTTAAAGATAAGCTCAATCTTTACAAGCTTCCAAGACGTATGGCATGTATCGATATTTCAACTATTCAAGGCTCTGATACTGTCTCATCATTAGTTTTTTTTGAAAATGGAAGACCCCTAAAAAAGCAGTATAAACATTTTATTATCAAAAGTGTTGAAGGGCAAGATGATTATGCTTCAATGGCAGAAACTATGCAAAGGTATTTAAATAATTTGTCAGAGAACACTAATACAGATGAAAAAAACAAAGCCCAATGGCTAATGCCTGATTTGATTGTAATAGATGGCGGAAAAGGACAACTGAATAGAGCTTGCAAAATATTGCAAGATAGTAAAATGAAAAGTATTGAGATTATATCATTAGCTGAGCGTGTCGAAGAGGTTTTTCTGCCAAATCATTCTGAATCATTTATATTGCCAAAAAACTCGTCTGCTTTACGGCTTCTAATCTCAATAAGGGACGAGGCTCATAGGTTTGCTATAACTTTTCATCGAAAGCGCCGACAAGCACGTACAATTAGCAGCCAACTTGATAATATCAAAGGTCTGGGAAAAGAACGAAAGCTTATTTTGCTTAAACATTTTGGCTCTATTGACGCAATTGCTAATGCAAGTATTGTGCAACTTCAACAAGTGAAAGGAATTGGTAAATCATTTGCTAAAAATATATGGGAGTATTTTCGATCATCTAATGAGGTTTAATTTTGCAAATATTTGTTTTTATTTGCAACAAATATACATAATTGGCATTATATTGTAATAATATCATTTTTTGCTTGACTGAATAGTGCTTTTAAATTTTTTATATCATTATCATAGTTATTTATATTCTTTGGAGGAAATGAATGTTAAAAGGTCTAAGAAAAAATCAAAAATGGATAACATTAGCAATTGCGATAATATTCATTTTGGGTATGGCAGTGATGGGTATTTCTGGATTATTCGTCCAAAAGCCATATGTGGGAAAAATTTATGGCAAAAAAATCGAGTTCCAAGACTACGATAGAATGCTGAGACAGTACATATCTCAATACATGCAACAAAATCCAGGGCAAGAAATTGACGAACAAACTAACCAACGTATTTCTGATGAATTTTGGCAAAGATTTGTTCAGCAAAAGGTCATGGAAAAACAAATTAAAAGATATCATATAAAAGTTACTGATGATATTGTTTTAAATAAAATGAAGAATGACCCACCAGCAGAATTATACAACAGCCCTGATTTTCAAACAAATGGTGTGTTTGATAAGGATAAATATATCGATATATTATATTCAAACGACTCTTTTGCAGAATCGATCGAATCTTATTTCCGAGAACTTCTCCCATATGAACTTCTCGAAGCAAAGATTAAAAGCTTAGCTAATGTCACAAGAGATTCAGCAAGAGTGGAATATATTCTGAAAAATGACAAAGTGACTGGGCAACTTATATATTTTGACTACAATAATGTGCCTGCTGATAGTGTATCAGAAAGCGATATAATAAAATATTTTGATGCAAATAAAAACAAAGAATATAAAAAAGAAGCGTCAGCAAAGTATAAATACGTAAAGTTTGTATTAGAACCAAGCGAATATGATATCCAACAAGCTAAAGAAGATATTGATAATATTTACCAAAATATCCTTGATGGCGATGATTTTGCAAGTTTAGCAAGCTCATATTCACAAGATCCTGGATCTGCAGCAAATGGCGGAGATCTTGGCTTTTTTGGTAAAGGTGCGATGATGAAAGAGTTTGAAGATACAGCATTTTCAATGGCTGTTGGGCAAGTTTCTGAGCCTTTTAAAACTAATTTTGGCTGGCATATTTTAAAAGTTACAGCAAAAAAGAATAATGACAAAGGTGAGCCAGAAGTACAGGCAAGCCATATCTTAATCCCAATAAAAGCAAGCGAAAGCACAAAAATGCACATCCGTGAACATGCAGAAACATTATATGATTATGCTTCTAAAGATGGACTTGAGAAGGCTGCAAACGAACTTGAATTAAAGGTTGAAGAAACTATGGAATTCGAGAAAACAGCTCAGTCTATACCAGCTCTTGGTAGATATCCACACCTTGTAAAAGCAGCTTTCAAAAATAGAGTTGGATATCTCGAAAAGCCTCTCAAAATTTATGACGGCTCTTATATAGTTGTTGAGCTGTCCGATAAGTCGAGTACTCACATTCAAGACTATAATAATGTAAAAGACGCAATTAGGTTTAAAATAGAAAAAGAAAGACGAATGGCTAAAGCAGCTGAATTAGCAAAAGAATTTATTGCAACTGTTAATGAAGAAGATTACTTTGTGCAAGCTAAAGCTGACGGGTGGAAAGTAGTTGATTTTAAAGATATTAATCATAACTCTTCTATTTCTCAGATCGGTTTGAATAAAGATCTAAACAAAGCTCTTTTGGCTCTTGAAATAGGCAAAATGTCACAATTAATTGATACTGAAAAAGGTGCTTATATTGGTATTGTAAATGAAAAGTCTGAGCCTAATATGGATACATGGGAGAATGAAAAAGAAAAACTAACTCAAGAATATATTACTCGCAAAGAGAATCAGCACTATTCTGAATGGTTTAGAAAAGTAATGGAAGAAGCTGACATAGAAGATTTGCGTTATCTTTATTACTAATAATTAATCTATAAATAAGTAAAAAAGCCCAGTTTTCTGGGCTTTTTGATTTTATTGAATCTGAATGTTAAAAGCAGACACATATGTAATCTACAAAAGAATAGGACAGTCCAATGAACGTGCCTGAAGCATCCAAAAAGATTGTTTTTTGATAGGATGTAATAAAAATTGATACATTAATGATAGATTTAAACTTTTTTATTGACTCATTCTAAGTATAATAAATAATGACATAAATAAATAATGCATAAACTGGAGGCATGATGAAAAAAATAATAATCTTAAGCGTATTTACCTTATTCTTATTCGGTTCTTTGGTCGCACAGAGCCTTAAAATTGCTTACATTGATAGTGAAAGAATTATGACTGAATCAAAGGATACAAGAGAGGCGCAGAATCTTTTTCAAAAAGATAGAGATGGCTGGATGAGACAAATAGAAGATCTTGATGCTGAAATACAGAGATTAGAAAACGATTATAATACAAGAAAGCTAACTTTATCTGCAAGTGGTAAAAAACAAGCTGAAGACAAGATTGAAGAAAAAAAGAATGCAAGAAGAGACTTAGTGGAAAGCATATTTGGTGAAACTGGAAGAGCACAAATGAGAAATGCAGAATTATTGCAACCAATTATGACAAAGTTAAGAAACATTATTGATCGAATTTCTGTAGAAGAAAATTATGCAATGGTGTTTGATGCTTCAAGTGCTGGTATAATCTGGGCTCAACCAAGACTCGATATCACCGAGCAAATAATCTTTGAAATGAATAAAACGGAATAATAATGAAATATTTTAAGAATGAACTATCATTATCTAAAGTTGCTGATTTACTGAAAATAGAATTACCTCAAGAATATAAAAATATTGTATTTAACAATGTTTCAGAACTTGGTGATGCTAATTCAAAATCTATTTGCTTTTATGAGAATAGCAAATATAAACAATTGGCTGAAAACTCTAAAGCAGGTTTGATATTTATAACTAAAGATAGTGACTTGAAATCAAAATCGATTCTTTTGCCAATGGATAAGCCATATTATAGTTTTATTACCTTAGTGACAATATGGCTTCAGATTGATAATAAGAATATGACTCCCTTTATATCAGAGACTGCTAAGATTGCAGAATCTGCAAAAGTCGGACAAAATGTTACTATTGGGCATAATGTGGTGATAGAAAACGATGTAATTGTAGATGATAATACTATCATTGAAGCAAACTCCGTAATCAAAGAGAACGTAAAAATTGGAAAGCATTGCCATTTATATCCAAATGTTACTATTTATCAAGATTGCGTGATCAATAATCAGGTGATAATTCATTCTGGGGCAGTAATAGGTGCTGATGGCTTTGGCTTTGCCCTGATAAATAATCAGCAAATTAAAATACCACAAGTAGGCAATGTGCTAATTGAAGACAATGTAGAGATTGGAGCATGCTCATGCGTTGATCGTGCAACAATAGGCACTACTATTGTTAAGAAAGGTACAAAAATCGACAATTTAGTACAAGTTGGTCATAATTGTAAAATTGATGAACATAGTATTCTCTGTGCTCAAGTTGGCTTAGCAGGAAATTCTTCCATAGGAAAAACAGTTTATCTTGCTGGTCAAGTTGGGGTTGCTGGTCATTTACATATTGAAGATAATACTATGGTTGGTGCTCAATCTGGCGTTGCATCATCAATAAAAACAGGGAAATATTTTGGTACACCTGTATTACTTGCTCAGCAACAACTCAAGATTGCTGCTTGTTTAAAGGATTTGCCAGAAATAACTAAATTTTTTAAAAAAATGATGAGAGAGAAAGTATGAAAGAATTTAAACAGACAATATCAAATGAAATCTCCTATACTGGAGTTGGTTTACATCATGGCGAAGTAGCTACTATTACGTTCAAACCAGCAGAGGTAAACGAAGGTATAGTATTTGTACGTACAGATTTACCAGATCAACCAGAAATTCCAGCCGATATAGACAATGTAATGGATATATCAAGAGGGACAACTCTTGGTCTAAGTAAGAAAGTATTTGTTTCTACAGTTGAGCATGTGTTAGCTGCCATAAAGGGACTACGCATAGATAATATTAGATGTGAAGTAAATGGTCCAGAAGTACCTGTAGCCGATGGTTCTGCATCAGTTTTTCTTAAATTATTAAAAGAAGCAGGCGTTACAGAACAAGATGAGGAAAGAGAATATTTTGAGCTCACAGAACCTATTTCTTTTTCAGCACCTGAAGATAATGTTGATATAGTAATCGTGCCTTCTAATGAATTAAAAATAACCTTTATGGTAGATTATCAGCATAAAAACCTTGGGACACAATATACTTGGCTGCCATCGCTTGATGTATTCGAAGATGATTTTGCACCAGCAAGAACATTTTGTTTCTTGCATGAGATTTTGGCTTTAAGAGAAGCAGGACTGATAAAAGGCGGATCCTTAGATAACGCATTGGTAGTAGCCGATAAAGAAAAAGATGCCAAAGAACTGGCAAAACTAAAAAAGATATTTGACTATAAAGAAGATATAATTATTAGTGAGTCTGGACTTTTAAATACAACAGAACTAAGATTTTACAATGAATTTGTTCGTCATAAAGTTGTTGACCTAATTGGAGATATATCATTACTTGGAATGCCAATTAAGGGTCATATTCTGGCTGCAAGATCTGGACACAAAACAAATGTTGAACTTGTGAAAAAACTTAAACAAATCTTAAAGAAACAAGAGCTGCAAAAGATTTATCAAAAGAAGAAAACTACAGAAGTCGTGTTTGATATCAATGCGATAATGAAAATATTGCCACACCGTTATCCTTTCTTACTTGTTGATAAAATTACAGATTTTGTGCCTGGTGAAAGTATTACTGGAATAAAAAATGTAACAATCAATGAGCCTTTCTTTCAAGGGCATTTCCCAGAGCACCCCGTAATGCCTGGCGTTTTGATTGTAGAAGCAATGGCTCAAACAGGCGGCATAATGTTGCTTAACACAATGTCAAACCCAGAAGAGTATGTTGCATACTTCGCATCCATTGACAATGTAAAGTTTAGAAAACCAGTTTTACCAGGTGATACTCTACGCTTTGAATTAAAAGCTATCTCAATGAAAACCTTTATCACAAAAATGCACGGTGATGCATATGTTGGTGATGAAAAAGTATGCGAAGGAGATTTCCTCGCAAAAGTAGTAAAAAAATAAGTAGAGGCTAATATGCAAAACATCCACCCGACAGCAATTGTTCATCCTAATGCAAAATTAGGCAAGAATACAAAGATTGGACCTTTTTGTACGATTGGTGAAAATGTTGTTATGGGCGATAATAATGAATTAATATCGCATGTTGTGATCGATGGACACATTACAATTGGCAGTAATAATCGGTTTTTCCCCTTTTGTACTGTTGGTATTATGTGCCAAGATTTAAAATATAAAGGCGAGCCTACACGTACAGTGATTGGTAATAATAATCAAATAAGAGAGTGTGTAACGATTCATGCCTCAGGAACAATGGATGAAGATACAGTTGTAGGTAATAATTGTTTGATTATGGCTTATGCTCATGTTGCACACAACTGCCAAATTGGTAATAATGTAATCATGTCAAATGCAGTCAATCTTGCTGGGCATGTTCATGTTCATGATTCTGCTATTATCGGGGGCTTATCGGCAGTGCATCAGTTTGTAAAGATTGGCACACAGGCTTTTATTGGTGGTGCATCTGCAATTAAAAAAGATATACCTCCATTTACTCGTGGTCAAGGTATGGACTATAAAATTGCTGGATTGAATAGTGTTGGACTTATGCGTCAAGGCTATTCTGAAGAAGTCATTAGCGGGCTTAAAAAGCTCTATCGACTTTTTTATCGTTCCAAGCTCAACGTAAGTCAAGCTTTAATTGAGGCAGAAAAAATGGCTCCTTTTAGTAAAGAGCAGGAATTATTTATTGATTTTATTAGAAAATCAGAGCGTGGGATTAGCTTGAATACTCAAAGTTCAGAATAAATACAAGCAAAAGAATAAAAAAGCCGAGTTTAATACTCGGCTTTTTACTTAAATAATGTTTTAATACTTTTCTATTTCCCTGTCAAGTTCTTCGAAAGATTGCGATGCTCTAAATCTGTTATAAAGAGCTTCTTCATTTTTGATTTTGTCCATTGTTGCTTTGTTTACGGCTGCTTTGGGTATGCCAACTTGAATAAATGTCTTGTAGCGATTATTGTTTAAAACATATGTTTTACGTTTTGTAAAGCTCGTTCCGTTAAACTTTTGGTTTGCTATTACCTTTGTTGCTTGCTCTGTTAAGGAAACGACTTCTGGGTTTTCAACTCCAGCTTCAGACATAAAATTCTTCATCATAGTCTTTACATATGCTTCTACACCAAGTGCAGCTTCTGCCATTGCATTTGATTTAGCTGAAGTTTCAGACATGTTAGAATTAATGTTTTCACCGTTTCCATAGCTGAATAAATAAACGTCATTTTCGATTTCCTCTCCATACCAATCTGGTTGGAACACTTCACGTGGTTTTTTAGCAGCATCAGGTGTGCATGCTACCAAAAGAATGCCAATTAAGGCAAAAGCAATTACCATGATTTTTGTGAACTTCATAGTTACCTCCATTATTTTTACTATAAATTCTAAATCATTATAAGTTTTACGATTATTATGTCAAGTAATAGTTTTATAATTTAATAAAATCTTTTCTTTAATGGATTCAAATATCGAACTTGGGCTTAAATTGTTAATATTTTTTAATAGGTTAGTGTCCCCATGCGGGATGAAAGTGTCGGGCAGTGCAAATGGATAGACTTTGATATTATGTTGATTTAACAGCATTGAGATATACTCTCCAACTCCACCCCTGAGAACATTCTCTTCGATTGTTATAACCGGTACTTTATCTTTTATTAATTTTAAAATCAGTGCATTATCTATTGGTTTTACAAAGCTTAAATTATAGACCGATGGTTCAAATTTATAAAAGGATTTAATAATTTCGGATAATTCTTTGGCAATATTAACCCCTTCGCCTATGCCAATAATGTTTAAATTCTCTCCATTATGTATAACTTGAGATTTCCCATATTCGAGCTTTTGATAGTTCTCGTCATCTGGTGCAACTCCTCGTGGGTAACGTATTGCAACAGGACCTTCAGAATAATTTGCTGCCCATTCCATTGCTTGTTCTAACTCTTCCTTACAGTATGGTGATATGATAGTCATATTAGGTATCATTTGCATCATTGATAGGTCAAAAACACCATGATGAGTAGCACCATCTTCACCAACAATACCTGCTCTGTCAAAGCAAAACACAACAGGTAGCTTTTGCAAAGCAATATCGTGTATTACCTGATCGAGTGCTCTTTGGATGAAAGTAGAATATATGGCTACAAATGGTTTGATTCCTTGTATTGCTAAACCTCCAGCAAAAGTGACTGCATGTTGTTCTGCAATACCCACATCAAAAAATCTACTTGGATATTTCTTTGCAAAGTTAGTTAATCCAGTGCCATCAGTCATAGCAGCAGTTATTGCCACTATCTTTTTATTGTTTTCTGCTAATTGGCATAATTTATTTCCAAAGGCTTCTGACCAGCTTATGTTCTTGCCTGGATTTATATATCCTGTGTCGAGATTGAAAGGACCAATACCATGAAATTTTGATACTTGGTTTTCTGCAAATGGATATCCTTTCCCTTTTTTTGTGATAACATGCAATAAAATAGACCCTTCCATATTATTCTTTATTTTATTAAGAATACGGACAAGTCTTGGAATATCGTGACCGTCGATGGGTCCAACATATTTAAAGTTTAAATCTTCAAAGAATATATTTGGTACCAGAATATTCATCATGCTTTCTTCTAATTTTTGTGCACCAGACAGAAAATGTCTTCTTATTTTTGTGGGCAGTATTTCAGAGCTGTCCCATATTTGTTTTTTTAAATAGTTGTAAGATTTACTTGTCAACATTTCACTTAAGTGGTGTTGTAACGCACCCACATTTTTAGAAATAGACATTTTATTGTCATTCAAGATAACTATAAACTTCTTTTGTAAATGCCCTGCATGATTGAGAGCCTCAAAAGCCATACCTCCTGTTAAAGCACCATCACCAATGACAGATATGCAGTGTCCTTTTTTATTATTCATCTCATTTGCCAGGCAAATTCCGAGAGCTGCAGAGATAGAAGTACTGCTATGTCCAACACTAAAGGCGTCATATGAACTTTCAGATGTATTATTAAAGCCTGATATTCCCTGATATGTTCTTAAAGTATCAAAACGTTCATTTCGTTCTGTAAGTATTTTATATGCGTATGATTGATGTCCTACATCAAATACTATACGATCTTCAAGAGGATCAAAAACTTTAAGCAAGGCAATTATCAAGTCAGTTGCTCCAAGGCTGGGTGCAACATGCCCACCATTTTTTGATGTAACATTGATGATTCGTTTGCGAACATCTGCAGCCAATACTACTAAATCGTTGCAGTTAAGACTCTTTATTTGACTTGGATTCTTTATTTTTTCTAACATATTATAACTCCGTTAATCGTGAATAATGATCTTACCGCTTGTACTCTGTATTACTAAAATTGATTCAATCCATTCATTTAATTGTTCAATGCCTTTTTTGTGCAAAGATGAGAAAGCCAGTATTTCATTTGCTTTGATATTTAGATTTGCTCGTAAATCCTTAATATATGTAGCAACTTTTGTGCTTGGAATTTTATCTGATTTTGTAGCAACTATAATAAACGGTATATTAAGAGCTTTTGCATAATTAATCATTGCAATATCTTTTGGATCAGCTTTATGCCTAATATCCACTAAAAGCACTAAGCCAGCGAGCTGTTCTCTTTTACTCATGTATTCTTCAATCATTTTTTGCCACGATGCTTTTTCATTCTTTGATACTTTAGCAAAGCCATATCCAGGCAAATCGACAAGAATAAAATCAATATCCATTTCTTCTGAATCTGGATTAGGTGAATATTTACAACGGATATCAAAAAAGTTTACAAGCCTTGTTTTACCAGGTGTAGAGCTTACTTTTGCAAGTATTTTTCTATTTGTAATCGTGTTTATCATTGATGATTTCCCAACATTGGACTTGCCAACAAAAGCTATTTCTCTATATGCAGTTTCAGGGTAATCAGCCTGCTTGACAGCACTTGTAATGAATTGTGAGCCAATAATTCTAATCATTAGTGTTTGGTATAAATAACGGATGAGTGGTCTGATTCCCAGACTTCAACTTCCGCTATTTTGGCATCTTCGCTATTGAATTCTTTTTTTAGCTCGTCAAATATTACTCGTGCAATATTTTCAGATGTGGGATTAATACCAGTGAAATATGGTAAATCATTTAGATATTGATGATCGAACATACTCATAATATCATTCAAATACTTTTTAGCAACACCAAAGTCAATAGCCATACCGAGCTCATCTACTTTCATGCAGTTTATTTGGATTCTCACTTTCCAATTATGTCCATGCAGGTTTTTGCAAAGACCTGGATAGTTATTAAGCTTGTGAGCTGCTGAAAATGATGAACTTACATTTATTTTATACATTTCCTATTCCTCCATTAATACAAACAATATAATTATAACTTAAAATATGTCAACAAAAAAATGGACTTACATTTCTTCAAATACTTTTTTAGCTTTTGCTTGTATTTCTTCTATTTGTCTTTTAGAAAGTAGTGATTCAATGAAAGGCAGTACTTCTTTACTTGCAACATAACCGTTTGCCGAACTAAGAATTAACCAAAAGTATGCGTTTTCATTGTTTTTACTTGTGCCAATACCATAATAATATAATAATCCTAAATTATATTGAGACTTTGCATAGCCTTGTTCGGCTGATTTTTTAAACCATTGATATGCTTCTTTATAATTTATTACTACGCCGTTTCCATTGATATACATAACACCAAGATTATGTTGTGCAATTGGGTGCCCTTGTTTTGCAGCAAGTTCGTACATATTTGCTGCTAACGTTATATTCTTTTCAATTACATTTCCTTTTTCATACATACTGGCTAATTTAAGTTGAGCTTTCAAATGTCCTGACTCAGCAGCTTCGGTTAGATACTTAATAGACTTTTCTATATTTTGTTCTACTCCATTGCCAAGGCTATAGTTAATTCCCATTCTATATTTATTTTCACCATAATCTTCATATACTTGTTCTTGTACAAATTCATAAGCTGGTAAATCTTCTTTTTTGACCTCATCTTTATCATTCTCAATTTTTTTTAAAAACTGTATAGCTTTAATATGGTTTTGATCAGCAGCCAAATGAAGTAATTTATCTGCTTGGCTGATATTGCTTTTAATTCCCTCGCCATAATAGTACATCAATGCAAGGTTATATTGAGCGTCAGCATGTCCTTGATTCGCTGCTTCTTTATACCACTCAGCTGCTTTTTTATAATTTATCTTAATTCCTTTCCCTTTATCATACATACGTGCGAGATTGTACTGTGCATCCGCATAGCCTTGTTTTGCAGACAATAAATACCATTCCATTGCTCTTTCGTAGCTTCGAACTATTTGTTCTCCTTTTTCATACATACGAGCAATCAGGAATTGTGCTTCCGGATCGCCTTGTTCCGCAACTTTCATAATCCATTTAAATGAGTTATTATGATCATTCATTTTCGTCCTCCTAACCTTCGTTTTAAGCAATTTTATAATTATGAATGTTTTTTGTCAAGCCAAAGTTTGCTCGTAGTCAAAATGCGGTTAAAAAAGGTTTTGTTTTGAATATAAAAAAAAGCAGGAACCCTGCTTTAAATATGGTAACCCAT
>JAJBBH010000109.1 GCA_020532185.1 Candidatus Cloacimonadota bacterium
TAAACGAAATAAACACTGTTATTGCCTCCAGCGTCGAAGAACAAAATATCACTACAAACGAAATTGCACACTCTTCTGGCCGCATGTCAAATTCAGCAACACAAGTACAAGAGCAAATTAGCAACGTGATCAGATATGCTGGCAGAATTCAGACCAATGCAAGCGAAACAGGAAAAGCTGTTGGAGCAATTGCTCAAAATGCATATGAATCTGCAGATGCCTCTGCTGAAATGGCAAAAAATAGCGAATATGCAAGTCAAGGTGTTCAAGACATTACAAGAAATACTGTTGAAATTAGTCAAGGCATTAATGAAGTTACAAAGAATATTCATGATATGTTAAAAAACATAGAAGCTACTGAAAAAAATGCAAACCATACCAGAGTTGCAGCTGAGGACTTGCATAATATGGCAAATCATTTACGATCTTTAGTATCTATGTTTAGGGTATAAAAACCGCATATTGACAAATATAGCTGCTTGAAAATGCAGCTATATTTTTTGTTCTTTTTTATTTATAATTCTATATTGCAATTTCTAATTTAACCAAAAGGTCTCAAAAGTAGGTATTGCTTATATCCCTATACGTTTGTTTAAGTAATAAATTGCTATTGACAAAATCTTATACACTAATAATTTGTCTAAAAAAGAAAGAGGCAGTATGGAGATTGGTATAAATCAATATTTAAAAGAACAAGTACAGAAGCTTTGGGATAGAGGTTTTTACCATATCTTCGGCTCATCTTTTATAAATAAAATCATACAGTTCTCAGCAAGTGTTTTATTAGTGAGAATTCTTTCTAAAGACTTATATGGTGTCTGGACTTATGCAGAAAATATATTACAGTTCTTTTTATTATTACAAGGACTGGGTTGTGTAATTGGTTTATTACAGTTTTCAAGTGCTAATCAAGATGATCCCTCAAAACAATTCGCTTACATACGTTTTACATTTATTGTGGGATTGTCTGTAAATAGTATAATTGCTTTATCAATTGTTGCTTTTTACTTTTTTGGCAGTCTACCAATTTCCGAGAGTCAACCAATTTTGCTTTCTTTGGCACTTTTTCCTTTGTTGAATATCGTTTTTGATACTATTCAGATGTATCATCGTTCTGCCTTTGAAAACAGAAAGTTTTCTTTATTAACAACAATAAACTCAGGTACATTTCTATTATTTTCTACTTTAGGAGCAATTATTTGTGGTGTATATGGCATCGTTTTAGGCAGGTATATGGCAGTATCGGTCAGTGTAGTTACAGGTATATATTTATTAAAACCTAATTTAAAAGCTATCATAAAAGCCAGTAGATTAGCCGCAAGTGAAATAAGGGAATTTCTCTCATTTTCAATAATCTCAATGCTTTCAAATATTTTCTCATCATTGTTATTTTTACTTGATGTCTTTCTTATTGGCTTATTATTAAAAGATGAGAAACTTGTAGCAACCTATAAAATAGCTACTATAATACCTTTTGCCATGAATTTCTTGCCCATGACAGTTATGATTTATATCTATCCCTATCTTGTCCAAGCTGCCAAAAATACAATGAAAATAAAGAGTTTATTTAAAAAACTAATCATGGCTTTATCCGTAATTAATGCATCAATATCATTGATATGTATTGCTTTTGCACCGTTTATCATCAAGTTGGTTTTCGGTACTGAATATCTTGATGCTGTCCCATCATTTAGAATTCTAATGCTTGGTTATTTTGTGATTGGTTCTTTTAGATCACCTGCTGGTAATACTTTGAATGCACTAAAAAAGGTTAAATACAATCTGTATATTGTGATTTTTACAGGAGTGTTTAATATAATTTTAGATTATATTTTAATCAGTAGATACGAGCTTGTAGGTGCAGCAATAACTTCATTAACTGTTTCAGTTTTATCAGCTCTGTTGGCGATGATTTATTTTAATAAAACAGTTTAGCCTTCATCAGGCAATGTTAAAATCTCATATGAATCAGATGTAATTAATACAGTGTGTTCAAATTGTGCAGATAATGATTTATCTTTTGTACGAACTGTCCAACCATCTTTTTTAGATGTTACTACTCGCCAATTTTTGCTCATATTTATCATTGGTTCAACAGTAAAAATCATTCCCTTTTTTAAGATAATCTCATTTTCTTTATTATGGAAATGACTTACGTGCGGATCTTCATGAAAGTGCAAGCCAACGCCGTGCCCACCATAATCACGTACTACAGAATATGAAAATTGCTCTACATATGTTTGTATGGTTGAGCCAATTATTGATAACAAATTGCCAGGTTTAAGTGCTTTGATCGCTAAATTCATTGCTGTTTCGGTAATACTTACAAATTCAGTAATTTTTGGGTTTGCTTTTCCAACAATATAAGTCTTTGAACAATCTCCAAAATAGCCTTCATGTATAGCAGTTACGTCAATATTTATGATATCTCCGTTTTTTAATACATCCTTTATTGATGGGATACCATGACATACAACATTGTTAATGGAACTACAGATACTTTTTGGAAATCCATGATAGTTAAGAGTTGCAGGTATAGCATTGTTTTGTACCATAAAGTCATGGCAGAGCTGGTTTAATTGCTCAGTATTAACACCTTCAACAATGAAAGGTTCTATATATTTTAAAGTATTTGCAGCTATTATGCTCGCTTTTCTTATACCATCAATTTGCTCTTTGTTTTTAATAATAATCATATCTGCACCTCTATAAAAATAAAGCCGCACGGATGCGGCAAATTTATTGGTGGGCCCAAGGGGATTCGAACCTCTGACCATCCGGTTATGAGCCGGAAGCTCTACCAACTGAGCTATAGGCCCCATCTATTCGTCTGTTATTGCATATTTCTAAATATAGGTTTTCTTGTCAAGAAAATAATACATTTTTTTGATTTTAAAAGATGATATATAGTATAGAAGACTTTAAAAACAAGCTAAATGACTATATATTAATGGATTTAATAATAATGTTTTTATTAAGTATTTTTATAAAATATGAAAACTTATTAAGAATAACTTGAGATAATTACATATGAAATATTTGGATTTTCTTTGAAAATAGTAAAAACACAATTCTTTCTATCTTAAAAAAACTTTGCTTATCATTTTGTTATACTTTTCTAAATTTTGTTTATCTAAATCATCTGTATTACTTTAGTATCTTCTTACTATTCAAGAGGCTAAGTACTTTTGTAAATATAATTGAAAGGAAATATCTTGAATTTATTTTGAGAGAGAACAGCAGTCAAACATTATTTATAAACTTATTACAGAATAATAACAATTAGTTTTATGATATGTCAAATCCGACAAGGCAATAAATATACTGTTCAAGAACGCTCTTTTGTTCAATAATGAACATTAAAAAAATTGTATAAATATCTACTAAGACACTGAATAATAGTAAAATAGCTATTTTATAGAAATATGGCACAGATCTGGTATATACAAAGTGCAGAAGCTTTGCAAAAGAGTGATAAAAACGGGGGGAAAAATGATAATTACAGTTTGCGTTGGAAGTTCATGTCATATTAAAGGTTCTCATGCCTTTATAGACTATTTACAAAAAGCTATTTCTGCTTATAAAATGGAGCAAAAGATTATTTTAAAAGCAAGTTTTTGTATGGGGCACTGCTCAGAAGGTATAAATATTAAAGTAGATGATGAGCATATTTCAGTAAACAATTTAGATGCTATGAAAGAATTATTTACTAATCGATTGGTAGAAGAAGCAGAGAGAGAAACATGCATTCCTTCATAAAGATAAGAGAAAGTGACTGCAAAGATTGTTATAAATGCGTCCGACATTGTGTGGTCAAGGCTATTCAAGTTAAAGATGCACATGCACGCATTATAACTAATAGATGTATTCAGTGTGGTAGATGTATTGATGTTTGCCCTCAGCATGCAATTCGTGCTATATCATCTTTAGACCAAGTTAAGAACTTTATACAAACCAAAAGTGCAAATGTTGTAAGTCTTTCCCCAACTTTTGCAGTCGCATTTCCAGAGTTTTCTCCATCACAATTTGTCAGGGCTTTACATAAGCTTGGTTTTAAAGCAGTTGAGGAAACCTCTGCTGCAGCTTATCACGTTTTACTTGAATACGAGAAATTAATCCAGCAAGACAAGTTTGTAATTAGCTCCGAATGTCCAGCTTTAGTAAATTTAATCGAGGTTTATCACCCCGAATTAATTGAACATTTGGCACCTGTTGATTCGGCTATGTTGGCTCATGCGAAGATGCTTAAAAAAGCATACAAAGATAAGAAAGATGAAAATGTAAAAGTTATATATATTGGACCTTGTCAAAGTGCAAAAAGCGAAAATGAAAGATTTGCTGGCGAGCTCGATTATATCTTGTCATTTGAAGATATTCGACAGTGGTTCAGAGAGCAAAGCATTTACCCCGAAGTAATTGATGATTCTCCTTTTGAAACTCCAGAGTCCCATATACAAGAAAAGAATTCACGTTTATATCCAATTCAAGGTGGTTTACTATATAGAATAGGTATTAATCCTTTTTCTCTAAACTTTTTAAAAGTAAATGGCTTTGGTAATTGTAAAAGATTTCTTGAATCGATTAAAGACGAGCATGATTCGTTAAAGTTTGCAGAAATGTTTATATGCGAAGATGGCTGTTTAGGGGCACCAATGATGAGACAAAACAGCCCTCAGTTAGCAAAAATGAAGCTCTTGGAATATGTCAAATCCAACAACAAAATACCTAATATATTTGACTATGATGATATTGAGGTTGACTTGACACGCAGCTTTAAAAAAAGAGAAATACATTTTAAAGATGTCGAGGAAAAAGATATACAAGAATTGCTCAAAAAGTCGGGAAAAATTGGCACAGAAGACGAATTAAACTGTGGTGCATGTGGTTATTTTTCATGTCGTGATAAAGCAATTGCAGTAATTCAGGGCATGGCAGAATATGAAATGTGTATTCCATATATGCGAGAGAAAGCTGAATCAAGAGCAAATAGAATTATTGAAAGAGATCCAAACGGTGTATGTGAAGTAGATGAAGAATTAAAAATTGTACAGTATAACACAGCATTTGAAAAGATTTTTGCTTTACCAAATTATTCAGAGATAGCAGGCAATGATATTCGCGAATACATTGATGTAGATTTATTTAACTCTAAATATCGTGATCAAAAAGCATCTCTATTAAAGTCAGAAAAGTTAAAGAAAGAAATTGAGTTTATATCATTTGACCTGGTGGAAGAGGGTATGCATGTTGTTATCGTTACAGATATTACACAAAAAAGTGAAAATAAAGACCGAATAAATGCACTAAAAGAGCAAACAATAGAAAAAGCAAATGAAGTAATACATAAACAAATGCGTGTAGCTCAAGAAATTGCTTCATTGCTTGGCGAAACAACAGCTGAAACAAAAGTCTCATTGCTTGAATTAATGAGAGTTTTTCGTGAAGAAACAAAGGAATAGCATGAAAAACTTATATTTTGAGATTGCATCGGCTCAGCTCAATAAGTATAATGAAGAATTGTGTGGTGATTCTATAATGAGTCATCAAGGAACAAATGCATCAACACTGATTTTGTCAGATGGGCTTGGTTCGGGCGTCAAAGCAAATATCTTAGCAACTCTAACTTCTCGAATCATCTCTGTTATGCTAAAGAACGGAAGCGAGCTTTATGATGTAGTAGAGACTCTGATTGATACACTTCCTACTTGTTCATACAGAAAGCTTGCTTATAGTACTTTTTCTGTTGCACAAATGTATAATACTGGCACAATTCACCTTGTAGAATATGATAACCCACCAGCTATTATTATAAAAAAGAATAAGTTTTATCCGATCGAATATAATAATCTTGAGATTTTAGGGAAAAACATCAATGAGGCAATTGTAAAAATAGAACCTGGTGATTGGCTTGTTTTGGTAAGTGACGGAGAGGTTCATGCTGGTATCGGTGGTGTTTGGAATTTGGGTTGGTCATGGGAGAGAATCGCTGAATTTATTGAAAGAATTGTGCAAAAACCGTTGTCAGCTCATGAATTAGCATTTGAATTAACAAATATTGCACATCAACTATATGCAGGCAAGCCTGGTGACGACACATCTGTTGCTGTAGTAAAAATTAGAGAGAAAAAAAGGCTAAAAGTTCTTATTGGTGCACCTGCTAAAAAAGAACTGGATAAGTTTGTTGTTAATCGCTTTATGAGCGAAGATACAAGAAAAGTCGTATGTGGCGGAACAACAAGTAATATAGTTGGTAGAATATTAGGGCAAGAAGTAGGTGTTGATATGGATTCTATTAAGCCAGGTATTCCACCAATTGGAATGATAAAAGGTATTGATTTAGTAACTGAGGGTATTATCACAATAAGCTCAATTTTGAAAATACTCGGTGTTGATGAAGAAATACCAATGCAAGTATTAGGTAGAAATCATGATGGTGTCAGTATGCTATTAAAAGAGCTACTTGATTCTGATGAGATCACATTTCTTGTGGGTCAAGCAATGAACCCAGCACATCAAAATCCAGGTATTCCAAAAGAATTTGGTTTAAAAACAAAAATCACCGAAGATATTGCAAAACACCTTAGCAAGCTCGGTAAACATGTAGAAATAGAATATTATTAAAAAATAAACGATCTTACGGGAGGAACTAATGATCGAAGAAACAATGGAAGAACAAGTCAAATGGGTCGAAGGGCTAATAGCTCAATATGGTGAAAGTAGAACATCATTAATCCCAATATTACAAGCCGTACAAGCAAAATATCGCTTTTTGCCAGAGCCTGTTATGTCAGAGATATCTGCACAATTAGGTTTGCCTCTTTCAAGTATTTATGGGGTTGCGACTTTTTATGCACAATTCTCAACAGAGCCAAAAGGAAGACATATTATCCAAATTTGTGACGGTACTGCTTGTCACGTAAGGGGAGCAAAAGAATTGATTGAAAGAGTAAGAAAAGATTTTGGTTTATCACCTGAGAAAAATACAACCGACGACAAATTCTTGACTCTTGAAACTGTGGCTTGTATAGGTGCGTGTGCTATGGCACCTGCAGTTATCGCTGATGGTCATATCTATGGTCAAGTGAAAGTTGAAAAGATTCTTGCAATTATTGAAGAAATTAAGGAAGGAGATGTACAATGAAAGATTTTCATAATAACTTAGATGAGCAAATACTTTATCATCCAGAACAACCAAGCAAAACATACTGTAGATATATGCTTGGATTAGAAGAAGTATCTCCAAAAGAAAAAGAAATTGCTGATAAAATGACTGATACATATAGAAAAATACCTTCTACTTTTAAATGGCAAGTTGCTATGTGTAAAGGTACTGGCTGTCAAGCTACTGGCGAAATTCCATTGAAAACAAAGTTTGACCAATTAATAAAAGAAAAAGGTCTGGAAAAAGATATACATATAATTGAAACAGGCTGTCGTGGCTTTTGCGAAATGGGTCCTATTATTGAGATATTCCCAGAAAAAGTATTCTATGTGAAAGTAAAACCAGAACATGTCGAAGACATAATCGAAAAAACACTCAAAAAAGGCGAAATAATCAATGAGTTAGTGTTTCAAAATACACCAATTGCAGATGAGATTAACTTTTATAAAAAACAAACACGTCGTGTTTTAGGTTCATCAGGTCTTATTGATGCAGAAAATATTAATGATGCAGTAGCCGCAGGTTCTTATTTTGGATTGAAAAGAAGCTTGTTTGAGATGACACCTGAAGAAGTTGTCGAAGAGGTAAAAAAAGCAGGCTTACGTGGACGTGGTGGCGGTGGATTCTTGACTGGTATAAAATGGGGTCTGACAGCAAAGCAAGATGATCCAATTAAATTTGTTGTATGTAATGCAGACGAGGGTGACCCTGGTGCATTCATGGATAGATCTATACTCGAAGGCGATCCACATAAAATTATTGAAGGTATGTCAATTGCTGCTTATGCTGTTGGTGCAAGCCAAGGTTATGTATATGTAAGAGCAGAATATCCTCTTGCAATTCAAAGACTTCAAGAAGCAATAGAGCAAGCAACAGAAGTTGGCTTTTTGGGTAATAATATTATGGGAAAAGATTTTCACTTTTCACTAAAAATTGCTCAGGGAGCTGGTGCATTCGTATGCGGTGAGGAAAGTGCTCTTATTGCATCTATTGAAGGTAAGCGTGGAATGCCAACACCAAAACCTCCTTTCCCAGCTGAAAGAGGATTGTTTGATAAACCAACAAATATCAACAATGTTGAAACTTATGCTTCTGTTCCTTTGATTCTAAAAAATGGATATCAATGGTACTCTTCAGTGGGTACAGATAATAATCGTGGTACAAAGATATTTGCATTATCAGGAAAAATTAGTAATACAGGACTTGTGGAAGTACCTATGGGTATCACACTCCGTGAGATAATTTATGAAATTGGTGGCGGAATAAAAGATGGTAAAAAGTTTAAAGCTGCTCAAATTGGCGGACCATCAGGCGGTTGTTTGACAGAAGCTCATCTTGATATGCCTGTTGATTTTGATTCCTTACAAAAAGCTGGTGCAATGGTCGGCTCAGGCGGATTAGTTGTGCTCGATGAAACAACTTGTATGGTGGAAATCTCAAGATACTTTATGAGTTTTACTCAGGATGAAAGCTGTGGCAAATGTATTCCATGTCGTGTAGGTACAAAACAAATGCTCGAAATTATGACTAAGATTGTATCAGGCGAAAGTACAATGGATGATTTGAAAACTCTTGAAGAGCTTGCTGTAGTTGTAAAAAATGCATCGCTTTGCGGTCTTGGTAAAACTGCTCCAAACCCAATTTTATCAACGATTAACCACTTTAGAGATGAGTATATAGCTCATATTGTTGACAAGAGATGCCCAGCAGGAGAATGTCAATCACTCAGACAATTCCATATTGACCCAATAGCATGCAAAGGCTGTACAAAATGTGCAAGAGTGTGCCCAACAGGTTCAATTATTGGTGCAGTAAAAGAGCCTCATGAAATACTACAAGACAAGTGTATCAAGTGTGGTGCTTGTATGAGTGCATGCCCATTCGGAGCAATATCAGTTAGCTAAAATAGCTTTATCTGAGACTCGTCTCGATAAAGATTCATATACCCTCCCCAAAGCTCCAAAAGCGAAAAGATGCAACGGTCTCCCCACCGTTGCACTTTTTTATATTTTTCATTTGACAAAAAAGTGCCATTTGAAATGTTTAAAATAAAATAAGATAATATTATGGAGGTTACTTTGAAAAACATCCTTGTTATTGGTGCAGCAGGTCAAATAGGCTCAGAGCTCGTACCTGCTTTAAGATCAAAATATGGCAAAAACAATGTGGTCGCTGCAGATTTAAATACAGAAATAAATGCCGATATTCTGCAGATTGGTCCTTTTTACAAGTTAAATGTCCTTGATACGAACTCTATACTAAAAGTAATCAAAGAGCATCAAATTGACACTATTTACAACCTTGTGGCACTATTATCTGCAAGAGGTGAAGCTGAACCACAACTATCTTGGCAAATCAATATGGGAGGTTTGGTAAATCTGCTCGAAATTTCAAGAGAACAAAATTGTGCGATTTTTACTCCAAGTTCAATTGGTGCTTTTGGACCAAGCACACCAAAAGACAAAACACCTCAAGATACAATTCAAAGACCAAATACGATTTATGGCGTGACAAAAGTCGCTGGTGAGTTATTATGCGACTATTACTATAAAAGATTTGGCGTTGATGCAAGAGGTGTACGATATCCAGGAATTATCTCAAATGTTACAGCTCCTGGTGGAGGTACCACAGACTATGCTGTGCATATATATTATGAAGCTCTTAAATATGAGAAATTCAGCTGCTTTTTGAGTGAAAATACTTCTTTAGATATGATGTATATGCCTGATGCAGTGAGAGCAGCAATAGAAGTTATGGAAGCAGACCCTGCTAAACTTATTCATAGAAATTGCTTCAATGTTACTGCAATGAATTTTACACCAAAAGAAATTGCTTTAGAAATCAAAAAATATATACCAAATTTCACAATAGCTTATGATGTTGACCCTATTAGACAAGCCATTGCCGACTCTTGGCCCAACAGTATGGACGATTCAGCAGCACGCGAACAATGGGGATGGAAACATGAGTATGACCTCAAAAGCATGACTAAAGATATGTTAGATGTGTTGCAAAACAAACTATAAGAAGAAGTTGAAAACAGTATTTGTTTAATGATGAAAATCTTTGGGATTGGCACTGATATTATCGAAGTTGAAAGAGTAAAAAAAGCAATTGAACGCTCAGAAAACTTTAAAAATAGAGTGTTTAGCACCGAAGAAATCATAATTTGTAATAATAAAGCAAAACCATATCAAAGCTATGCTGCAAGATTTGCCGCAAAAGAAGCAATTTTTAAAGCAATGGGTACAGGATGGGCTGATGGAGTAGCCTGGACTGATATCTCTATTTTTCAAGAAAAAAACGGTAAGCCTATAGCAAATGTATATGGTAAAGTAAAAGAGTTTTTTGATAAAGAAGATATTAAGAATATACATATAAGTATGTCGCACCTAAAAGAATACGCTATTGCATATGTGATTCTTGAATCATAATGATTTTTTGGGCAACCTAAGGGTTGCCTTTTTTTATAAATATTAAAATACTTTAACACTATAATAAGATAGCTTTCATATGAAGCTTAGAAAACAATGAAACAAATCACACACTGAATTTATAAAAAATGATTAAAAATGTTGCACTCTAACTGCTCAAAATTGGCATACTAATTTAAGCATTATTTAATATTTAAAATATATTGCCTTATAAATACAATAATAAAGACAATTTGAAATAATTTATGATAATAATTGTTTTAGGAACTCAACTTGCTTATATTATATTAAAAGAATTAATATGGAGGGTAAATGTTCAAGAAAGTATCGTATATAGTACTATTATTACTGCTAACATTTTCACTTTTTGCACAAGTAGTTAGTATTGAACAGCAAAACTTGGAGATTCAACCAGGTGAAACTGCACAATTCAGTGTAACTATTCAAATTCCTGATGATCAACACTGCACAAAACAAGAAGACTATTTATTTGTCGAAGTAACAGGTGTGCCAGGCTTAGAAGAAGGGCAGACTATTTATCCCACAAGCGAGCACCAAGATGAATTGGGCAATGATGTTTATTATGGCAAATTCACTCTTGTCAAAGAGCTTGTTGCAACAAATAGTTTAAAATCTGGAACTTATGAAGCAGAAGTCATTGTTGGCTATCAGTTTTGCAATGAAGAAGGTACTTGCTTAATGCCAGAAGAAGAAGAGTTTAATTTAAGCATAAATGTTTTAGCAGGCACAGGCATTGATTTGATGACTATAGTAAAATATATACTATTGGCATTTATTGGCGGAATTATTCTTAATGTAATGCCATGCGTGTTGCCTGTCTTGTCTATCAAAGCATTGAGTATAGTAAAACAAAGCCATCAAGACAAAAAAGATATTTTAAAACATTCTTTAGCATATACTTTTGGTATTTTGCTATCATTTTTGATTCTGAGCTCCATTGTAATAATTATAAAACTTTCAGGAGAGCTTGTTGGCTGGGGATTTCAATTCCAAAACCCAACCTTTGTTATTGTCTTATATAGCGTTATGTTTGTCTTTGCTTTATCAATGTTTGATGTTTTGATATTCCAAGCTCCTGGTATGAATGCAGCTTATCAAGCATCAGGTAAGAGTGGATTTTCAGGCTCATTTCTAAGTGGGATTTTTGCTGTTATTTTAGCAACTCCCTGCACAGCTCCTTTTCTGGGTGCTGCATTAGGCTTTGCATTCAGCCAACCACCTCTGATAATTCTATTTATATTCTTGAGTATTGGCTTGGGTTTAGCACTACCATTTTTGATGATTGGATTTTTCCCTAATTCAATTAAAATTCTACCAAAACCAGGTAATTGGATGAATATTTTCAAAGAAGCAATGGGATTTTTATTATTAGCTACAGCGGTTTGGTTGCTCAATGTTGTTTATACCCAACTCGGTGGCTCTAACCTTATCAGAGTGCTATTCTTTACTGTTGTATTGGCATTAGCATCGTGGCTATATGGCACTTTCGTAAAGCCCCAATACTCAAAAGCAAAACAATGGATAATGACTATTATTGCAGTTTTAGTGGTTATTTTTGGAGCATATTTCTTATTGCAGTTTAAAGATGTACAGTTAGAAAATACCAGTCAAAGTGCAGACGATCACGGCTTATGGAAAGCGTTTTCAGAAGAAGCTGTCTATGCTTTAATTGAAGATGGAAAACCTGTCTTTGTTGACTTCTCTGCTGAATGGTGTATGACTTGCAAAACAAATGAAACAACAGTTTTGTGGACAAATGAAATCGAGAACGCCTTTAAAGAAAAACATGTAACATTGTTTCGTGGAGATTATACGCGTAAAGACCCTATAATACATGCTTGGCTGAAAAACTATAATAAAGCTGGCGTACCTTTGTATCTCTTATTCATACCTGGTCAAAAAGACCCAGTTGTTTTTCCTGAATTAATTACAAAAGGAATGGTTTTAGATAAATTAGCACTAATACCAGATGCAGAAGGAGATAATTAATGAAGAGAGTTTTAATAATTATTGCTCTAATAAGCATGTTTCTTTTTACATCATGCGATAGATATGACCAAGATTATATTATAATAATTAAGGCAGAAGACTTTATTAGTTCTTTTGAAACAACAACGCAAAATGCCTTATTAACACATGATATAAACAGCATCATGGCATTTTACTCTGATGACTACTTAAACGATGGTGTTGATAAAGCACAA
>JAJBBH010000112.1 GCA_020532185.1 Candidatus Cloacimonadota bacterium
AAAGTAGTTCTTTAAACCCATTTGCAATTGTCTTAGATCGCCTGCGCTCCCCATTTAATGTTGGTTCTGTTTTTAGAACAGCCGATTCTTTTGGGGTTAGTGAGATTTTAATTGTTGGCCAAGGTGCTACTATTGAACATCCTAGGGCAATTCGTACTTCTCGTGGTTGTGATAAAACAGTTAAGTGGCAAAAGGTTGAACAACAACAGCTCATTGGCTCTTTAAAAGGTAAAAATGTTTTTGCCTTAGAAAGTGGGGGAGAAGATATTAATAACTTTGAATTTCCTTATGAGGGTTTTTTAATTGTTGGAAATGAGGAGTTGGGAGTTAGCCCCCAATTGCTAGAACTAGCTGATAACAGTTTAGGGAGGGTAACAATTCCCCTTTATGGAACTAAAGGCTCTTTGAATGTCTCTGTTGCATTTGGCATAATGATGCAAATGTGGCACACCAAGGTTGCGAATCGAGGCAGTTATAATGGCAGCATTTAGGACAAAAAAGTTGAGTTTTGAAGAGAACTACGTACGGATGAGTGAAACTCCCGTTCCCCGGTTAGTTGGCTCGTTGGCTGTACCAACTATCATTACAATGTTGGTCACTACTTTTTATAATATGGCTGACACAGTTTTTGTCTCTTGGCTTGGAACTCAAGCTAGTGGTGCTGTAGGAATTGTATTTTCTTTGATGTCAATTATTCAAGCAATTGGGATGACTTTGGGGATGGGAGCAGGAAACTATATTGCCCGTCTTCTTGGAGCTAAAGAGAATCAAAGAGCCAACCAAGTTTTAGGGACAACTTTTGTTTTAGCTTTAGCTATTGGGGGAGTTTTAACTTTATTTGGTCTGATCTTTTTACAACCTTTTATGAAGTTGTTGGGATCCAGTGAAACAATCTTACCTTATGCTAGTGATTATGGTGGAATCATCTTAATTGGAGCTCCTATTATGGCAGCAACGTTTGTTATGAACGTATCCTTACGTAGTGAAGGAAGTGCCTCTTTAGGAATGATAGGGATGGTAACAGGAGCTTTATTAAACGTAGCCCTTGATCCTCTTTTAATTTTCACTTTCAAGATGGGAATTAAGGGGGCAGCAGTTGCAACAGTCTTTAGCCAAGCAGTCTCATTTGTAATTCTTTTATCGTTTTATTTAAGAAAGAAGAGTGTCGTAAGACTCTCTACAAAATGTTTTAGATTTGAGGCATCTATTTACAAAGAGGTCTTTGTCACCGGAATGCCAGCTTTTTATCGGCAAGGGATGGCCTCAGTTTCGATGATAATCTTAAACATCGTAGCTCGCCCATTTGGAGATGCAGCTTTAGCAGCTATGGCAATAGTTGCCCGTACTATGCAGTTTTTAGGCTCAGCTCTAATTGGCTTTGGACAAGGGTTTCAACCTGTTGCTGGCTTTAGTTGGGGAGCTAAAAAGTACGACAGATTGATGGAAGCTTTCTATTTCTCTTTAAAAGTTGGAGTGATAGGATTTTTAATAATCGGAGCAATAGGTTTCTCATTTGCTCCAACTATTATGAGGTTCTTCATCAAAACAGATTTAGAAGTTGTTAAGATTGGTTCTTTAGCTATGAGGTTGCAATCTTTAATGATGCCTCTTCAAGCTGTCAATATAATTATCTCAATGTTTTTCCAATCAATTGGGAAACCTCGTCAAGCTTCACTAACAGCACTAACACGCCAAGGGCTCTTTTTTATCCCCACAATTTTAGTTATGGGTAAAACAATAGGGGTGTTAGGGATTCAACTAAGCCAACCAATAAGTGATCTATTTACATTTATCCTTTCGGTTGCAATGATGTTCTACTTCTTTAAAAAGTCAAACATTCTTAGTTTGGTGGACGAGATATCTCATAAAGACGCTTCAGCCGTTGTTCAATAGTTTTATTGAGAGTGTCAGGGGGGAAGTTTCCTTTTTGATTTCTCTCACCCGAAGGTCGATCAGTTAAAATTTCCATCCCTTCATCAATTGTTCTAATTGGGTAGATGTGAAACTCTTTTTTCTCAATGGCATTAATAATTTCATAAGGTAAAACTAAACTTTTAATGTTTTGAATTGGGATAATTACCCCTGGGTGATTTTTAAGGTTTAAATATTTACAGAGGTTGAAAAACCCCCCTATCTTTTCATTAATTCCCCCAACAGGTTGCAACTCTCCCATCTGATTAACACTGCCTGTTACAGCAATATTTTGTTTGATGGGAATCTCTCCAATAGCTGATAACAAAGCATAAAGTTCACTTGATGAGGCTGAATCTCCATCTACAGAGCCATAAGATTGTTCAAAACAGATTCCTGAGTAGATTGAAAGGGGGAAGTTGCGTGCATATTGTTTTCTTAAGTATCCTTCTAAAATTAAAAGCCCTTTATCATGAATCTCGCCACTTAAACCTGCTTCGTGTTCAATGTTTACAATCCCTTCACTTCCAGGAGCCACAGTTGCACTAATGACTGCAGGAACTCCAAAGGAGGCCGAGCCTCGATCTAAAATAGCTAAGGCATTAACAACTCCAATTTTAGAGCCCTCTAAGGAGATAATCATCTCTCCACTGAGTATCTCATCAAAAATCTTTGTTTCAGTGATACTAGTTACGTAGTTACGTTGGTTAACTGCCTCAATGACACACTCTTTA
>JAJBBH010000016.1 GCA_020532185.1 Candidatus Cloacimonadota bacterium
AAGATCACAAAGAGGTTTTAAGGATTTAACCACAGAGAAACACAGAGAATCACAGAGATTTGCCTGGATGAGAGTGGTACATTATTGATTTCCAAGTTTTGTTGTATGTATTTTTAAAAGGATGAGTATCAGCATTCGTTACGGTAAACTCTACTCACTCGTTCACTTGTTCACTCGTTCACTTGTTCACTTGTTCACTTTCTCACTCCATCGAAGATGGCTGTATCTGCTTAATAATTTCGTAAATGGCGAGTGCAGTGGCAGTACCAACATTCAGAGAGTTTTTCCAGCCGAAGAGCGGGATCTGAATAATATGATCGACAAGAGTGAGGATATCAGCTTCGATGCCTAATGCCTCATTGCCAACAATGATGAGGTTTTTTTGTTGGAATTGGTGAGTGAAGAGAGAAACAGAAGGCTCAGCCGTTTCCAAAGCATAGCTGGTATATCCCTTATCTGAATAGGATGAGATAGTCGATTTGATGCAAGGTGTCTGTTCCCAAGCTATTTTATTGTGAGTGTGCATAGCAGTATTCATAACTTTGGGATGTGTAGGTAATGCCGTGTAACCAGAAAAGATGAGCTTTTCAATACCAAAACATTCCGCAGTACGAATAATAGCACCGACATTGAACGCAGATCGCAAATTGTGCAATATTAGAATAAGCGGATGTATAGTTTTGTGGCAGTGTGAGTCTTGTGTTTTGATATTGATGTTGGTATTTGCTTGCAAGAAATGGAAGTCTTTCTCTGCTTGAAACAGTTCTTTAAAGTGTTCAAAAGTGCTGTTTATCAGCGTTTCTTTGTTTGAGGCTATACCAATGTCAGATTCTAATTTTGCGTCTATAAATGGCGATATTTTGAGCAAGTCAAGAAAGTCTTGTTTTAAATTGGCAAAAGAGCTGGTGTCAGATTTTTCTATTTCTTTGAGAATTAAGAAGAGGTATTGTTTTTGCTTTTGCAGATCATATTTGGCAAAAACCTCTAAAGGCAGGTTGTTACGGTATTTCATTTAAAAATAATTGCCAATGACAGTGCATATCTTTTCTAAATAATCTTTGTCGATTGAGTCAAAAGGGTTGATCTCATGTGAATCAATATCGAGCTCTGCGGCAAATTGACCATCTTTATTAAAAATCGGCACGACAATTTCTGATTTTGTTTTGATTGAACATGCGAGATAATTGCCTTGCAGTGAGACATCTGGCACTATAAAGGTTTCATTTGTTTCGGCAGTTTGACCGCAAATACCTTTACCATAAGCTATTTTGACATGTTCTGTACTTTCGCCAACATAGGGTCCGAGATGCAGCGTCTTTGAGTCAGCATCGGCAATATAGAAGCCAGTCCAGTTGTAATATGGTACTTTTTTATCAAGCAAGTCGCAGATATTTTGCAAAGCTTTATTGAGATCTTTTTCTTTTAGCAAAATCTGCTCAGTTCTATCGAGCAGATAAGCAAATAACTCTTCTTTATCTTTGTCAATCGACGGTTCGAAATGCTCTTTTATCTCATCCCATTTATCAACAGCACGTCTGAGGTGTGGGATTACTATGGATCCTCCAACTAATAGAGCAATAGAGAACACTTCTTCGAGCTCGTCATCATTGATACCGGCTTTGCACAGCTCGATCATATGATAATTTATGCAGTCATCACAACGCAAAACCATGCTGGCAACTAAGCCTAACATTTCTTTGGTTTTCTTGTCCAAAGCACCGTCTTGATATGTGTTCCAGTCAAGATTGAAAAATCGTTTTATATTCTTTTTACCAAAATCTAAGGTCTTTTCTGTTAGTCTTTCACGTTCATTGATAAAGTCATTTAATTTGCTCATTTTGCCTCCCTTTAAATGAGTTTTAATTTTTGTATATCATGATTATCTGATTGTATTTTTTCTAAATGAATTGGCAAAAAAGACAGCATTTCCATTAATTCTTCCAAAATAGGTGCTTCTGTATAATAGTGTCCAGCATCTATGAGCGGAGTTTTGGAGTCTAAGATTTGATGATAAGTAAAATCACCGCTGATAAAGCAGTCAGCATTTGAGACAAAAGGCAAAAGCGATGAACCACTGCCTCCACAGATAGCAATTTTGCTGACTATTGTGTTTTCGTTTTTGCCAGCTGTCCAGAGTTTGACAAAAGGTGCATTAAGCTTTTCTTTTGTAAATTCAGAGAGTTCTCTTAGAGTCATTTTGTTTTCTAAATCGCCGAATAATCCTAATCCATAGTTTGGGGAATTTTGTTGTAATTTATTTATTGTGTATGTTGGTGTTTCGTATGGGTGGCAATTGTGGATAGCATTGATGATATTTTTTAGTTTTATTGAATCTGCAAAGAATTCGAGCTTTATTTCTTTTGCTTTTTCAATATTGTTTAGAGACCCAAAGAATGGTTTTGCATGGTCATGAGGCATGAATTGTGCATCGACGGAATGTTCTGATGAGCAATGTTGATAATCACCAAATACACCTCCACCATTGTTGAATACAGCCTTTTTCACAGCTTCAACATAATCAATAGGGATGAAGACTGATATGTGGAAGAAGTCGATATCAGTATTTTGATTGATAAAGTTGAGGTTTTTTAAATTGAGCTTTTTAGCTAAGGCAAAGTTTACTCCTTTTTTGACTAAGTCGAGATTTGTATGTGCAGCAAAGACAGAGACAGAGTGTTTGATTAGCTTGATGATATTTGGGTCATTAATCTTTTTAATAGGCTTGAAGATAAAGGGATGATGCGAAACAATCATATCAAAATTGTTTTCAATTGCATAGTCGATAATCTTTTCAGTAACGTCAAGCGTAACAAGCACGCGTCTAACTTGGTTTGATAGTTCACCAATAAGTAGCCCTGTGTTGTCCCATTGAAAGGAGAGTTCATTTGGTGCATATTGATTGATTAGATCGACAATTTCTTTAACTCTGATAGACATGGTTTTTCTCCTTCTTTTTTAGACTGTTTCGGGCATTGTATTTATCAGTTCTTTATTGTCGCAAAGCTTGCATTCGAATTGTATGGTAATGTGGTTAAAGTCGTATTTTTCATGTAAGACATTGTGTATTTTATTGTAAACAGGATTTAGATTTGAGACCATCTGGTCTTCAACTTCGATATGAGCCTCAAAGTGGAAAGTATTTTCGTTGATCATCCAAGTGTGGACGTGGTGGATATTTTTGACACTGTTAATTTTCAGCAAGTTTTTTTCAAGTTCATCCAGGCAAATATCAGGTGAGCCTTGCATCATGATATTGCTGGTGGTTCTAATAATTCCAATGCTTTCTTTAGCAATATAGATAGCGATGAGAGCTGTTACAAGAGGGTCAATCCAATATACACCCCATTTTATAATAGCTATACCTCCGAGAATAACACCTACAGAAGAGATAGTATCTCCCAAAACATGAAGGTATGCGGACTTGATATTCATATTGTGTTTTGAGCTTTTGTGTAGCATAAACATAGAAATAAGATTTGCGATCAAGCCAATGACAGCGACTATGAGCATTAGTTTGCCATCTATATGTTCAGGGTTTTTGAATCTTTTAATAGCTTCATAGATCAAGTATGCACTGATGATAATTAAGCTTGTGGAGTTTATGAATGCTGCGATAACTTCTGCTCTCTTATAGCCAAAAGTTCTTTTTCTGTCATTTCCTTTTTTTGATATTTTGTAGGCATAGTAGCTCAGTACAATTGAAACAGTATCGCTTAGATTGTGTACAGCATCTGAGACAAGAGCGAGACTGCCAGACATGAATCCACCGATGAATTCTGCAATTGTAATAATAAAATTCATTGCCGCAACAAAGCGGAAGCTTGCAGGGCTGATTTCTGTGGGGTCGATGTGATGGTGATGATGTGAATGTGAATGATTATGTTGACTGTGATTGTGACTCATTATTTATCCTTATTTTGTTTAATATTTCATATAGTTTAAGAATAATATAGCAGTATTTAGCAAAAAAGCTAAAAAAAACTTGATAAAATATTGAAATCTTATATATTGGCTCAAGTGAATAAATAAAAAGGAGTTGCGATGATAAGACATTTGATGATCATATGCTTGCTAACAGCTTTAGTCTTGAGTTCATGTTTTTGTCAGAAGACTAATCAGCTCGATAAGACAATGATTGATATAGATAATAAAATAGGAAATCAGCTTGGATATTTGAAAAGCTCTTTGACTCAAGTGACTTTATTGGCAGAGTCTATTTTTAGTAATGACTATGAGGTAGAAAGCGACACAAGTCTTTATGAATTATACGATAAGTCGATTTATAAGAAGGTGAATAATGGCAAGACTGCAATGTTTTCGACTGGTTATATAGCACCTAACCAAGAGATATTTAAACGCATTTATTTGACAGAGGGCTTGGAAAACATCTTTGTTAATTTTATTAATGTCAATCAGCAAGTAACACAAATATATTATAATGATAGGTTGTCGTTCAATAGGATTTATCCGTGGATAGACGTTTTATCACAATTTCCATACAATACAAATATTTGTGAATATCCGTTTTATTTTATGGCAGATGATCAGTATAATCCAGACCGTAGTGTGATAACTATAGATAATTTGTACATTGATCCTGCAGGGCGTGGCTGGGTGTTTTCAATTATCGCTCCAATCTATAATGGAGATACTTTAGAAGGGGTATTAGGTATTGATTTGCTCATTTCAGATTTGTTAGACAGGATTAAAGAGCTTGATAAACAATCATATTTTGTGATGCAAGAAAATGGGACAGTGATTGCAGCAAGTAAGGCTGTGAAAACTTTACTTGAAATCCCCAGTAAAAGTTCTGTCAAATATCTAAGTCCGACTCAAGGCGATACGTCTTTGAGCAATGAATTTAAGTTGTCGCACAGCAAAAATGTCAGTTTGAGACAGCTTTATGAAGACATCAAGCTTAAAAAACAGATAAATAAGATAAGAATAAATGACAGTGAATTTAGATTAGTCTATCGAACTTTAAAAGATATAAATTGGACAGTAGTTTTATTGCAAGGTATGAAATGAGTAATATGAAAAAGAACAAACGATATCTCTATGTATTGCTGTTTTCTTTTATTCTTTTAATAGTTAATATGGTGAGCATTTATAAGTTTCAAAGCAAACATATTTATGAAATAATGAAGATGCAGACAAGCCTATATATAAAACAGATAGAAAATGATCTAACAGCTTTGCAGGATGAGCTTGAGTATTTATCTGGCACCCAAGACTTGTGTGAGTTATTAGAAAAAGAGGAGATAAGTCAAAGTCTCTTTAGCAGATTGAAATTGTTTTTTGAAAAATATAGCCCAATGGTAGATAATTTAGAGATATTTGATAAGCAGGTAAGGCGTACATATACACGAGAAAAAGGCAATTATTATAGATTAAGTTCTCTTGAAAGACATACAAACTTTATACCTCAATTAAGGTTTCATAAAACAATTAAAAACGAGGACGATATAATAGAAATATTGTATCCAATTAAAAATGAGAATAATGAAATTCATGCTAATATAAGAATTAGTATTAATCTATCGGATTATCTAATTAGCCAGCTAAAACACTATAATCTTGGCGGTAATAGCTGGTGGTTTTTGATCAATAATAGAGGGCAGATTTTTGCAGTCTTTTTTAATAATAAGTTTATCTCGCCAAACGAAGTAAAAATAGTCAATCTAAGCACTATTAGTATGTCTTTAGACAAAGGTTTGAGTGGCTTTGTCGATCATAAAGCTATTATAAATAATAAAAGCTATAAACTACTGTCAGCTTATTCAATTTTTAGTGTATATGAAAGCAAATATGGGATTGTAAGCTCTCTTTTGAAGACAAGGATATTCCATATAATGCTCTTTAATATGGCAAGCTTTTTCTTCATTGTATTGATCTTGATGGCAGCGGTTTTTTATATTGTTGGAGTAAATAAGCTCAAGTCAAAAAAAGTATATGAAGAGATAAAAAAGATTGAAATAAGTGCAAGCTCTTTTATAGCTGAATTGCCAATAGCTGTTGTGGGCTTTAATAATCAGTATGAATTTGTTCAGATAAATGAAAAAGCCATAGAGCTGTTTTCTATAAGTGAACCTAAGGCGTTACTTGGGGAGAAACTAAGTGAGCTAAAAAAAGATTTATTGCCAATTGAACTCTTTAATAATAGAAATGTGGATAAAGAGCTTAGGATTGATTGCGAGATAAATAACGAAAAGAAATACTTATTGAGATATAATCATGAAGTCTTTTTCAATGATAAAGTAACAAAGCTCATGTGTTTTTTGGATATCAGCACACAAGAATTATTGAAACAGAATATCGACGAATCTAAAAAAGAAAGGGCACGCTTTTTATCAGTACTGTCTCATGAAATCAGAACTCCTTTGACTGGAATTATGGGTTTTACATCTTTGCTTTCAAAGCATGACTTGGGAGAAAAATTTGATGTATTTATTAAGAATATTATAGCTGCGTGTGAGCAAATATTGCAGGTTACACATAATACTATTGAATTAGCACAAATAGAAAATCAGAGCATGAAGATTTATGAGACTATTATTGATTTTGAGCATTTATTTAATGAATTGAAAAGTCAATATAAGCAGAGTCATAACTTGGATATAGAAGTCAATCTTGCTGCTCAAATAGTTCCTGTGCTTGGTGATTTAGCAAAAATCAGAATGATTTTGACCTCTTTGATAGACAATTCAATCAAGCTCAATAAAGATAGTAAGATTTGTATCAATGTGGATATTCAAGACGAAGATAAAGACAGTATACTTGCAGCATTTGTGATAACAGATACAAGTTTAGGCTTAATAGTAACAGAAGAAAAAGAACAATTAAAATCATTTAAGCAAGATGAATTAGGAATATTTGTCGAGCAAAAAGGTGTTGGATCTGGGTTAATAATAGCTTATAAATTAGCAGAGCTGCTATATTCCCAAATATATGTGAGATCAAATAATGGAGAAGGGACTGAGTTTTCATTTACTGTAAAGCTACAGAAAATACAAGAAAATTGATGAGTAAGAAAAAAGAAATTGAAAAGCTAAATTCACAGGCAGATCAGTTGCAGCAAGCGTTTAAATATCAAGAATCGATAAAACTTGCACAAGAAGCTGAGCAAAAGGCTGAGGAAATAGGTTATAAAAAAGCTGTTGCAGAAGCAAATCGAATAATGGGCACAGTCTATATGAATAAATCTGAGTATCAAAAAAGTGTGCATTACTTTACGAAAGCAATTGAGAATTATGATGAAGATGATAAAATGATGATGTTAAAAGCATATAGCAATCTTGGCATAGCTTACTATTTGTCAGGAAAGACAACACCAGCTTTGGAATATTTCTATTACTGTTTGGAGCAACCAGAATCGCATGATGATAAGGATTTTTTAGCAAAGCAATATGGAAATATTGGTAATGTTTATTCATCGGAAAACAATACAAAAAAAGCATATGAATATTTTAAAAAGTCATATGCTCTTTTTAAAAGTACAGGAAATGAGCAAGAAATAGCAAATCTGTTTAATATATTAGCATTTATGAAAACAAGAGAAAATGACGATGCAATGGCATTGGCTTATTTAAAAAAGTCGTATAAGTTGTTTGCAAAGCATAATAATAAGCGAGCCCTCTTGAGTGTTACAAATAATATTGCTAAGATGCTTTTACAATGCAATAAACATGATGATGCAATGGGATATTTGGAGACTCAGATTGAATTGGCAAAGAGCCTAAATATTCAGTCAATATTGTGTTTGGGCTATATTAATATTGCTGTGATTAAAGCAGAAAGAAAAGAGTTTGAACAAGCAAGCGAGATGTTTGATAAATCAGAAGAGCTGATAGAAGCATTGGATTGTGATAATTTACGGATGAGATTTTTTCCGATAAAGATTAGTTTTTTAGAAGCTCAGAAACAGTATAAAGAAGCATTGGAGCTGTTTCACAAATTAGATAGTATTAAGCAGAAGATATATGAAGATCGCCTTTCAGAGAAAATGAAAAGCATACAAACGAACCTTGAGATAAAAGAAAAAGAAGAAGAAACTGAGATTTATCGTGCTAAGAATATTGAGCTTGCCAATGCTTTTAAAGAAATTGATAAACAGAAAAAACAGCTAAGCGAAGCTAATATAAAATTGGAAGAGCTTAGTGACGCAAAGGACGCAATTATTGGGGTTGTTTCTCATGACTTAAAGAACTATGTGGGCTCGATTTACTCAATTAGTGACTTTATGACAAAGCAGGTAAATGATTCCAAAATGCAAAATTATTTACAAGCAGTCAAGCAATCCTCACAAAATGCATTGATTTTATTACAAGATCTACTTGAAATAAACTATATTGAATCGACTGACTTTAAACTTGATTTGAAGCAAGTAAATATTAGGGAATTATTTGAGAATAATTTTTATCCATTGGAGTTGTCCGCAAAGACAAAGGATATTAAGATCGAGCTCGATTTGGCAGATGATACAAATAATCTGATGATAGATAGTGTGCGTTTTTGGCAAGCTTTTAGCAATATTGTGTTTAATGCGATAAAATATAGCAAGCGTGGTGGAATAGTCCAGATAAAAGTTTATAAACAAGATGAAAAGTGTATTATCGAGATAATTGATAATGGAATTGGTATAAGCGAAAAGATGTTGCCTTTTGTGTTTGAAAAATTCACTATAGCAAAACGTCAGGGCACTGAGGGCGAATTGACTTTTGGTATGGGTTTATATACGTCTAAGGCATTGATAAATATGCATGGTGGCGAGATATCAGTTAAATCATCACCAAATACTGGTTCAGTCTTTGCTATAATAATACCATGTTTGTAAAAAGTCTAAAAACTCTGGTGCAGACTTTTTGATACAGCTGGTATCATCTATTTCAATCTCGGTGATGACTTGTTTTAAAATCAAAAATATCATTGCTAAGCGATGATCGTTGTGTGAAGAAAGCAAGACTTTTTGCTTAGTTAATGGGCGCGGATTAATTACTAATCTTTGTTGCTGATATTCGATATCAGCTCCAATCTTTTTGAGCTCATGAATCAGGTTATTTATGCGATCTGATTCTTTATAGCGTAAGACTTCAATATCTCTTATTATGGTAGGGCTTTTGCAAAATAGGGCGAGAGTGGCTAAATTCATTACTTGATCGGGCATATCACGCATTGACACGTCTATTCCATCTTGAAAATTGCCTGTAAAGGCAAGATAATCTTGATTGTTTTTATGTTTATAATGCCGCTGAAAACCAAGCTTGTCTAAGATGTTAATAAAAGCGAAATCTCCTTGCAATGGCTGATTTTTTGGGACTGGCACATAGAGTGCTTTTTTTAACAATATCCCCAAAAGCCAATATGAGGGAGAGGTCGAATAATCAGGCTCTGCAATCAATATTGGATCTGTGATGATAGGTTTGTTATTATCACATTTTATTATATTGTTAGAAAAGCTGCAAGACACGCCAAATTTACTTAGCAAATTAATAGTCATCATGATATATGGTAAAGATGCGAGAGGCTGATTTTGAGGGGAAAATGAGATTTCTAAGGGTGATTTGAAAAGCGAGGCAGATAGTAAAATAGAGCTGACAAACTGACTGCTAATATTTGCAGGAAGGCTGATATGACCACCTTTGATTGATTTGCCTCTGATAATCATTTTGTTATTGGGTAAAAGTTCGAATTCTGCACCAAGACTATTTAATGCCTCAACTAATGGCATAAATGGGCGGCTGTAAAGCTTTTCACCCAAGTTTAAATAAAACACACGACCCTCTTCTAAAGCAAGCCTGGTGATTAAAAATCTGAATACTGTGCCTGCTTCGTTGATTGTTATTGTGTGCTGTTCTGGCTGTTGATATTTGCAGATAATATCGGGTATAATCTTGTCTTTTTTTACAATTAATTGGTAAGATAAGCCCAAAGCTTTTAGGCAATCCAGCATTTCGATAACATCATTACAAGCTGAACCTGGTCTTATTTTAATTCTATTTTTGCTGATAGAATTGAGTATTAAAAGTCTATTGATAATGGACTTTGAGCCTGCAATATCGAGATAATTTGTTTTATCTTCTGGAAAACTCAAATGCATCGTAATCAAAGCCTACAGATAAGAAGAAGAATTTATATTTGTCTTCATCTATAGAGACAGCTAAGCGGATTGGAGTAATTATATTTTTGTAGCCAAAGATAAGCCCATATGCTTTTTTCGTGTGATCCATATCAAACCATTTGTCATATTCGCCCCAAGTGAGATAATTATATGCGAGATCGACAAAGTATTTGTCATTTTTATTGAGGCGCAGAAATATGTTTGCATTGCGATAAAAGGGGGTTTTGATTTCTTGAGGTTGTGCACCCAAAAAGCTATCAATTCCTCCTATATAAAAAGGGTCAACTTCAACAGGCGATGATTTGAAATATGTGCCATATTCGCCTTGTGCACATAGACTAATTGATTTTGATAGAGGGACATAAGTGTTGCTTCTGACCATCATCTTTTTGTATGTATATTGATTTATAGCACTTTTATCAGCGACATTCAATTTTGCAAACAACTTTTTTCCCGCAGTTGGAAATAGCATATCATTAATGTTTTCATGGTAAAACTTTATTCCGTAGCCACTGGAATAGACCGACTGTTTTTCGACTTCAGTTTCAGTAATATCTTTATAGATATTGATGCGATAATGATAAATAAAAGGCTCTAAAATATTATTGAAGTATGAGAAGGCACCGACACCCAAATTTGCACCATATTCTAAATATTTAAGACTCATTGTTTTGCTGTGGTTTTGATTGAACATCAGGATTTTATCCTCTTTTACATAAGGAAAAACTCTGTAATAAACTCCATAATGCTTGCCAAAGTTTTTTACATAGTCAATATCTAAAGCATACCTGCCTCCCATTTGTGCATTAATTAAGAGCTTTGAATTGTTTTGCAAAACATTATTAAATTCTAAGACGCCTCCAGCAATTAATCCATTATAATAATTATAAGTCATATTGGCACCAAGCCTTTTGCCTTCTTTTTCTTTAACAAATATTATCAACTCAAATCCATCATTATTTTCTTCTATTTGCGGATATATTTGATCAAAAAGATTACTTGCCCACGCTCTATGAAACGAGGCTATGACTTGTGATTTATGGTATTTTTGGTTTGGAATTATGTTTACATATTCTTTGATTTTGCTTGCATGAATATTATAATTATTTTTGACACTGATATGATTGAACTCTATTGAGTCAGGCAAGCAACTTTTTTTAAAAGTTGAATCTTTCGTATCTCTTTCTGTGTGAAATAGTTTTGCCAACGAGTCAAGCCTTGTTTTATATTGCAAAGCTTCAATTCGACCTGCTTCAATCAAGTCTTTTATATTATTGAAATCGCTAACAGAGAATGAGCCAACTTGTGGATTGATGACAATATCAGACATTTCTAAGGATTCTTCCATGCTTTTAGATATTCCAATATTAATCGTTTGATTGAGCACACTAAAGATATTCGACAAATTTTCGCCCTCGCTGAGAGCTGTGTTTGCTTTTAGCGAAATAATAAAATCTGCCCCCAAAGATTTGGCAGTTTCAACTGGTAGATTTTGTGAGATACCGCCATCGACAATCAATTCACCGTCCTTTTCAAAGGGCATAAAGATGCTTGGAACAGAGCTTGAAGCACGCATGGCATCGGCTAAAGGCATATTATTAAGCACAATCATTTTTCCTGTGGAGAGGTCTGTGGCTATACAGCGAAAAGGTATTTCAAGTTTGTCAAAATCATGAATATGGGCACTATTCCATGTCAGATTTATTAATTCTAAGTGCAGATTGTTGCCAGTAATAAAGCCTTGCGGTAAGCTTAATTTAAAATCTTCATTAATACTAAAATAGTGGCTTGCTGTCTGCTTCCATCTCTTTTCACTAACGTAATAGTCTTTTCTATCAACTTCATTCTGAAACAAGCTATTCCAGTCTATATTAAAAATAAAAGCCTCTATTTCATCAGTCGAATAGCCTATTGCGTATAAGCCTCCAATAATCGAGCCCATACTTGTGCCAACTATGTAGTCAATTGGGATGCCAGATTCTTCGATTACTTTGAGCATGCCAAGATGAGCCATGCCTTTTGCACCTCCGCCGCTCAAAACTAAACCGATTTTAGGACTTGCAAACAAGTGCAAGATTATTATTAATAAGATTGTTAATACGATTGTTCTTTTCATTTTCGCCTCTTTAATTCATGTAGTAAAAAATACTAAATTAGTCAAGAGCTTTTTGAGACTATCGTCAATTATTGTATATTTGTGATTAAACTCATATTTAAGGGGTATCCAAAAAGAGCGGGCTTATGCCCGCTCTAATTTATAATCTCAAGACAAATTACTTCATCAGGAGCATTTTTTGTGTTGCAGAGAACTTAGGTGTTGTCATTCTGTAGAAGTAAACGCCTGAACTAACGTTCTTACCGTTATCATCATGTCCGTTCCAAACAACACTGTGATTACCAGCAGTCATCACATCATTAACAAGTGTGCGAACCTTTTGACCCTTGATATTATAAATCTCAAGTTTCACAGGTGCAGTCTCTTTAACACTGTAAGCGATTGTAGTAGTTGGGTTGAATGGGTTAGGATAGTTTTTGCTAAGTTTAGTTGCAAATACAGGTTCGATATCTGTGCTCACTGCTGTTTCTACAGAGATGTCATCAAGTTTCATCATGAAGATATCAGTTACATCGTGGTGACGGAATGCGATA
>JAJBBH010000003.1 GCA_020532185.1 Candidatus Cloacimonadota bacterium
CAGCAAGTCTGTAACAAGCAAACTACTAATCCCTCTTTGTGCTCTTTGTGTTCTTTGTGTTCTTTGTGCTCTTTGTGCTCTTTGTGCTCTTTGTGGTTAAAAAAAAGTTCGTTGTAGTTCGTTGTTAAAAAAGTTCGCTCAAGTTCGTTGTAGTTCGTTGTTAACAAGCAAAACCATTGAGACGAGATTGTGTTTTCATTGAGACAGTCCCTTTGCCAATTGAGACGAACCACGATAAAATCGTAAAAACTTATCAAAATATTACTAAAAACACCATATTTTGCCCTAAAAACATGCTGAATTCCCTTTACATTCCCCTTGCACTCCTACTACACTCCTACTACTTCTCCAAGATAGCAGGGGGAGTGTAGGGGGAGTGAAGGGGAAATGTATAGGTAGTCTCAATGGAGAGATATTTAATTGGTGTTTTTTTTGGACAAGCACAAGGCATTGTTTGAGTCGCTTCGCGAAGCGAGAGAGTGAACGAGTGAGAAGTATTTTTGCCTGGATGAGAGTGGAGGATAATGGGATTTTTATTTAATATGTGGTATAAATTTCTGCGAAATTTATGGCTTGATTGAATGTACAGGCATTAATCAGCATAAAAATCAAGTAAAAGGAATACTAATCAAAAAGTGTGTACCTTTTCTTTTTTCTTTCACCAGCTCGATTTTACCATTGAGGTCTTTCACAAAATTACGGACCAGAGCCAGCCCCAATCCAGCACCTTGTTCGCTCAATTTTTGAGTAAAAAAAGGATCAAATATCTTATTTGCAATCTCATCATTAATGCCAGGTCCATTATCTTCGAGGTGAATAAACAGAGTTTTATCTTTTGTGATAGTAACAAGTCTGATATATTTTTCTCTTTGGTTGAGTGTATCCAGTGCTTGCATAGAATTGACAATCAAGTTTATCAATGCTTGTTCGAGGCTAATAGGTGTACCATATAGGCTAACAGGTTTTGGATCGAGCTTTATCCTAAAGATTATGCCATGAGCTTTTAATTGCTGGTTTACAAGGCTAATAGCGTTATTAATAGTCTGATTAACATCAAATTCTTTTTTGTCAATACAGTCATTATTAATCCAGCTTGAGCGTATATGTTTGATAATAGTATTTATTCGTTCAGCAGCCTCGATAATATAGTCAATTCTTTCTCTATAAGAAGGTGGCAAAGCTTTTTCTCGATTATCTTTGAACGCCAAAGTTTGTGCCTCAATCATAATTGCATTCAATGGCTGATTTATCTCGTGTGTGATGCCAGATGCCATGATACCAATCGACACCATGTTTTTGCTTTTATCGATGATTTCATTAGATTGTCTTTGTTCTTTTTCTCTTTTTATTTTATCTTCGAGTGCTTTAGTTTTATTTAAATTCTGTGTATCATATATTTTCTTATTTAATTTCAATAGCTTTTTCAGGTAAATATTGCAATTTTCAAAGTCTTGCTTCTTCTCATAAACTTCCACCGCAATGATGTAAGAAAAATAGATAATTTCCACGTTTTGATGATCCTCAGCAAATTCAACTGCTTTATTAATAGCTGTTATTGACTCATCAAGCCTATTGAGTGCCAAAAGAGCCTCTGCGTAGTTTATATAATGAAAGCATTTGGTTCTGATATTTGCACATTTTTCAATATCTTCTATGTTTTTTTCATATAATAGCACAGCTTTTTCTGGGCTATTAGTCTGAATATAATAATTTTCTAACGAGGTCATCAAATCCAAGTATTCGACTTTATCTTCGCTTGCCAGATCAAGCCCTTTATTTATATACTTGATAGCTTTGTCGTATTCTTTTAAATCTGTCAAAAGTCCAGCATAATTTTGCCACACTTTAGTTGTCTTAGGATTGTATTGAAGTATTTGCTCATAAACTTCTTGTGCTTTATCTTTTTGGTTTAGAGCGTTATACAAGACAGCCAACAAGTTCATGCAGTCAACCCATTTCACGCTTCCTTTTTTATCTTCAAGCAAGTATAATCCTTCAAACACCAATTCTAAAGAATTATCAAAATCCGATTTGAAAAAATAGTGGTTTGCTAACCATTCTATAGCTTGCACTCGTATTTCTTCAAAACCTGAAAAGTGGCAGTTATTGTAGATAAATTCGACATAGTATAATTGTTTTTCATGGTGGAGATTATGCTTAACAAGGCTAATTATTTCCATTGCTAACTTAATTTTATCGCGCAAGTCATTAGTTTCATCAAATTGCTTTTCCAATGCTTCAATATTCATTTTGTCCTCTTTTTCATGTCATTTTTGCCAGACGTTTTAGCCTGCGCCACGAAACATTTAAATATCTGGCAGCTTGGCTTATATTACCATCAAAGCGTTTTAGCACATATTGTGCAATTTCATATTCGATATCGTCCAATGGATAAATTCCATCTGGCATCAAGATTGAAAAGTTATTTGCTTTTGGAAAGATCTGCTCACTTTGTTGATTTTTCAAAAAGAGCAAGTCAGCATCTAATACAAGACCATCATTCAAAATCACTGCTCGCTCAATTACAGAACGCAGTTCTCGCACATTGCCGGGCCATTCATAAGCCTCAAGCTTTAAAATAGCCTCTTTAGATATTTCTTTATATGATTTATTTCTATTTTTTGATATTTCTTGCAAAAGCATAAGAGACAAAGGTGCTATCTCTGTTTTTCTTTCTCTTAATGGAGGTATAAAAATCTTTCCTGTATTGATTCGATAGAGTAAATCAGAGCGAAACTTGCCTTGATTTGACAAGTCCTCAAGATTGGCATTGGATGCAAATATAAAGCGAACATCAAGCTTGATAGGTGTCTTCCCTCCGACTTTATACATTTCTTTTTCTTGCAAAACTCTCAATAATTTTGGCTGCATATCGAAGGGTAAATCGCCTATTTCATCGAAAAATATTGTTCCTCCCTGAGCCAGTTCTATCTTGCCGATTGAGCCACTTTGCAATGCACCTGTGAAAGAGCCTTTTTCATAGCCAAATAGTTCGGATTCAAAAAGTGTGCTTGATATTGCCGAACAATTTACCGAAACGAAAGGCAGGGCAATTTTTTTGCCTGCATTATGAATAAGACGGGCAATAATTTCTTTACCCGTGCCTGTCTCACCATGTATCAGTACATTTATATCGCGGTGTTGATGAAAAACTTTTGTCAATTCCACAATCTCTTGCATTTGGTTGGAAAATATGCCTATTTTTTTATTTTCTAATAAATCAGAATAAACGAGCTCCATCTGCTCTAATTTCTTTTTAATGCTGGCGGTTGTCTTATTTACTTCATCTGTAAAGCGTTTATTAAGCCTCTCGTTTTCTTGTTCAAGTTTTTTCAAGCCTTCAATTTTTTTGATAACAATATCGAGCTCATTAATATTGACAGGCTTTAGCATATAATCAAATGCACCATGTCTCAATGCTTCAATACTTGTCTCAAGTTCGCCAAAACCTGTTATCAGCACCACTTGTGTCCGATTATCAGAATCAATAGCCTTAATAGCTTTTAATAAGTCAATCCCATTCATACCAGGCATTCTAATATCAGAGATGATTATCTCATGTCTCTTATTTTGATATAGTTTAAAGCCTTCCATACAGTTGTCAAGGCTATCTACTTGGTAGCCCATAGCATCTGTAAGAAAATTATTGATCGCTCTTCTGCTATAATCATCATCATCAATTAATAATATTTTCATAATCATCCTCTATCAGTTGTTACACATAATCAACATATCAAAATCCATTTCAAATGTCAATCATTTTTTATCATAAAGATAAAAATAAAAGTTTTTCTTTAATCTGCAAAGAATCATGTTGACAATAATAGCGGTTTTTCATTCTGATCTTATTAAGGAGAATTATGAAGGTCGGTAAAATTGTTAATATTGAATGCAAGTGCGGTTTTCTTTTGTTTAGATACTTCAAAGCAGGTAAGGGAAGAATTATAAAATGCTTCGTCCAACGTATGGAAAATGACTTTGTCGGTTTAGAAGGTATGGAAACACATGCAAAGCCTATCTGCCCAAACTGTGCTAAAGATCTGGGCATTATGATGATGATCAGAGGTCAGCTTGCATTAAAACTAAACCAGGGCACAATTAAGCCGATAAGAATATAATATGTATTACTATCATGTCGCCTTAGCTATCAATCTCGATATCGAGCTCACATACAGCTCAGACACACAGCTGCAAAGCGGGTCGCGAGTCATTGTCAGTGTTTCAAGAAGAATTATGACTGGCATTGTCTGGCGAGAGGTATGCCCAAAAAGCTTGGATAAGAAAATTCGCTATAAAAAGATTATTGAAGTTGTAGACAAACAGCCTATTTTAAATAGAGATATGCTCGAACTTGCTGCATGGATGAGTTTGTATTATCATGTTAATCCTGGATTTATCGTGGAATCAATGCTACCTATGTCAATGAACCTGCAAGTACAAATGAAGATCAAATTAAAAGACAAACTCAATCAAGATAGTCTGATAAAAATATTGCAAAGCAAAAAAGTTGATTATCAAGATGAATATCACTCTATAGTGATTATTTTGCAAACCCTTGAAATGCTGCACCAAGCACAGGAAAACATCGATTGGATAGAGATCAATGACTTGAGAAAAGAAGTGAAAATCGAACATTTTTACTATTGGGCTGAATGGCTTGAAGAGCATAACTATATTGAGATTTTTAGAAAATATGATGAGCAAATTAAACAAAAGGTTGCCAACTTTATTGTCCTAAAAGACACTGATGATGAGGTAAAATTGACTGTTAAACAACAAGAGGCTCTCGAAATCATAAAGTCTTTTGGCAATGATTTTCCGCTATCAAAGGTCGCCGATACTATCAGTTACAGCATTGTCAAAGCACTCCGATTAAAAGGTTTGTTAGATATTGTGCCAAAGAAATTAAAAGAAGAACCATATCCCTTTCCCAGCTCTCAAAAGATAAGAAATATTACTCTGACAGCTGAGCAAAATACAGCTATCGCCAAAATAAAGATAGAGCTCTTGAAACATATCTTTAAAACATTTCTTGTTTTTGGAATCACGGGCAGCGGAAAAACTGAAATATATATTGAGCTGATTATCGAAACAATCAAACAAGGTAAAAATGCACTGATGCTGGTGCCAGAAATATCTCTAACGCCGCAAATGGTTGAAAAGTTTTATCATGTTTTTGGTGAAAATATCGCAGTTTTGCACAGCAGCCTCAACGATAGGCAGAGATTTAATCAGTGGAAAAAGATTAAAAACAATCAATGCCAAATCGTTATCGGTGCTCGAAGTGCTATTTTTGCACCTTTAGCAAATATTGGCTTGATTATTGTGGATGAAGAACATGAAGGCAGCTATAAACAAGACAATAATCCTGCCTATAATGGGCGCGATGTCGCTGTTATGCGTGCCAAAATTAATAATTGCCTCTGTATTTTAGGTAGTGCTACCCCCTCTTTGGAAAGTTGGCAAAATGCACAAAACCATAAATACGAACTAATAAGCCTAACTGAACGACCCTATACAGCAAAGTTACCAATAGTTAATATCATCGATATGAAAGACACAAAGAGAGGAGAACTTATCTCTGACTTTTTGAGAGATAAAATAACTGAGCGACTTGAAAAGAAAGAACAGATTATCTTATTTCAAAATAGACGTGGCTATTCATCGTATATACAATGCCTTAAGTGTGGCGACTTGTTTAAATGTTCTGAATGTGATATTAGTATGAGTTATCACAAATATGATCTGGAATTATGTTGTCATTATTGTGGTAAAAAACAGCCTGTTCCTCGCAAATGCCCTTCTTGTGGGTCATATCTTTTTTCTTATGGAGCAGCAGGAACAGAGCAAATTGAACTGTGGTTAAAAAAAACATTTCCCGAAGCACGTATCTTGCGTATGGATAGCGATACAACAAAGAAAAAAGACGCTTATGAAGCAATGTTTCACTCAATGAAGCAAGGACATATTGACATACTTTTGGGTACTCAAATGATCTCTAAAGGCTTAGATTTTCCTAATGTAACTTTAGTCGGTGTTATCTCTGCTGAAGTTAGCTTAAATGTGCCAGATTTTCGTGCTGCAGAACGCACTTTTCAACTGATGACACAAGTGGCGGGTCGCTCTGGACGAGGTGATAAAGAGGGAGAAGTTGTGATTCAAACTTACAACCCCCAGCATTATAGCCTAATTTTTGCTGCAAGGCAAGACTTTAGCCCATTTGCAGAGCAAGAGCTTAGCAATCGCTATGAGCTTAGCTATCCACCATGGTCACGCATGGCTCGATTTTTGATATCGGCTACAGACAATAAACTTTTGATAAACAATATGCAAGCAAATAAGCCTGCTTTGCAAGATATTGTGGATAAATTCAAGCCAAAAAATGTGCAAGTTTTAGGCTTTGCTCCTGCACCTTTGCAGAGAATAAACAATAGATTTCGCTTTCATCTCGTAATAAAAGCACCAAATGTCAGCTTATTGCACCAAGTTTTAAAGGAAATTGAGACAAAACTGTCTTTCCATAAATCAATCAGAATCAACTTAGATATAGATCCAATGAGCTTATTATAAGAAAAATAATAATTTTGAAAATAAAGCTTGATCTCTAAATAGAAAGATACTATTTTGACATCAAATATCATATAATAAGGAGTGTAAATATGGCTTTCAATCTCAGAAATCGTCATTTCCTCACACTGATGGACTTTAGTCCAAAAGAAATTAAGTTCCTCTTGGAGCTCTCAGCAAATCTAAAAAAAGCAAAGTATGCAGGCACTGAACAACAAATGTTGAAAGGCAAGAATATTGCCCTTATCTTTGAAAAAGATTCTACTCGTACACGCTGTGCCTTTGAAGTGGCAGCACATGATCAAGGTGCTCATGTTACTTATCTTGGACCTTCTGGCAGTCAATTTGGGAACAAAGAATCTGTAAAAGACTCTGCTCGTGTATTGGGGCGTATGTTTGATGCGATCGAATATCGTGGTTTTGGACAGACAATTGTTGAAGAATTAGCTGAATATGCAGGCGTGCCAATATGGAATGGCTTGACTGATGAAGACCATCCAACACAGATTTTAGCCGACTTTTTGACTATTATGGAGCATATTAATAAGCCTCTTAATGAGGTTGCTTTTGCTTATGTTGGCGATGGTAGAAATAATATGGCAAATGCATTGATGATCGGTGCTGTTAAAATGGGCATGGACTTTAGAATCCTATCGCCAAAAGAATTGTTCCCCGAACAAGAGCTTGTCGCTCAATGTCAAGCTATAGCCGATGAAACTGGTGCAAAAATAACTCTAACAGACGACATTGCAACAGGTGTTAAAGATTGTGATGCACTATATACTGACGTTTGGGTCTCAATGGGCGAACCTGCAGAAGTGTGGGAAGAAAGAATTAAACTCTTGTCTCCATACCAGATTAATCGTAAAATGATGGATATGACTGGCAAAAAAGAAACTATTTTCTTGCATTGCTTGCCCGCTTTCCATAATGACCAAACAAAGATTGGACGCGATATCAAGGAAAAGTTTGGCTTGCCAGAAATGGAAGTTACAGACGAAGTATTTGAATCAAAACAATCTGTGGTCTTTGATGAAGCAGAAAACAGAATGCATACAATCAAAGCAATAATGGTCGCTACTTTAGGATTATAATAATCAATTTTTTTAAGAGTGCAGAATAAACCCTGCACTCGATTTTCAAATAAATCTATCGGGATCTGTTCCTCACTCTATATCAATATTGGCGTTGGAACGATAAGTGCTCCTTATTAATATAAATAAAAAAAGGAGGTAGATATGAAACGGTGTTACTCTGGTACACCTATATTGGCCTCGAAACCGATTTGTATCAAAGTGGGATGGTCACTTGACGCTCGCTTGGTATGATTATATAAACCCTGCAAACTTATATAATAATGTTTATACACAGAGATTTTATCTCCACAATGATATGCTCAGTCCCGCATGGGACAACAACACAGAGATCGGTTTAACATATATCATTGATATCGCCAACATGTATGATAGAGTCCTAATAACCTGGAATTATTCAGGTTATTGTATCCAAATGCAGATGATAGATGCGGATGGAAGCTTATTAGGACAAAAAATTACTATCGAAAGCCAACAGCAACCTATCTACCTGCCTCAAATCGCTAAAATAGATCACGAAAATGCCTATATTGCATGGTTTGACAACAGAGCTGCAAACTTTAGCGATAATTGTATAGAATCTTTTCAAGGTATTTATATGCAAAAGCTTTCAACTGCTGGGTTCACACCCATCTACGATCAGAATATACCTCAAAAATCTCTCACTCTCTATCAAAATTACCCGAATCCCTTCAACCCCTCAACGTCCATTGCTTTTACTTTAAAAAATACTGATAGAGTTAAACTGGCTGTGTATAATGTTAAGGGACAAAAAGTTGTGGATTTGGCTGACAATGTTCTCGAACAGGGCAACCATACTATCACCTGGAATGGCAAAGATATGAATGGTAAAAATGTCGGCTCAGGAATTTATTATTACCAGATCAAAGCTGGTCAATATACAGAAACACGAAAAATGTTGCTGATGAAATAAGATTGTCTTGTGATAATATTAGAGCGGGTTTTGAACCCGCTCTTTTTTTTTATTGTAGGGACAGTGCCTCGTGCCTGACCAAAAACGACCACATATCAATAAAGCCCATCCAATTCCCAATCAGGCATTTTTACAAAAATAAACTTGACTAATATAGCATAATAAACTATCTTATCATATAGGAGATATCATATGAAGAAATTTGCATTGCTAAGTGAGTTAAGAAGAGAGGCTTATAAGCAGTATACGAGTAATAAATCGGGACTTGGTCAGACCAAGATAATCAATCAGATAATCGGCGTAAACACAGTTAATAAACAATGGCAAGAAGCAGCAACAAATGCCTATAATCGAGCAAAGCTCAACATAGCTTTTCAACGAGTATCGCATTTACAAGAAGCTTTGATAGCTATTTATGCTTGTGAATATGCCAGCAAAAACTCTGGTGTGCATGACTCGAATATTTTAACACAAAAGGCAAAATTTGAGAATAGTTACTATAATACTTGCGTTGAGTTTATTGAGTCGTGTATTCATAATGAAAAAAAGATGGCACAGTTTTATAATACCCTGCAAGAGGCTGTTGCATTACTCGAAGAATATGATTCTAAGCTTGCAAAACAGTATAAATCTATGCTAAATAGAAAGCAAAGCCTAATCAATAGCATGCAAACGATACAAGAGACACTGGAAATAAATGTTACAGAGATTAGTGATCAAGATTTGGAAAAGATAAAGAGTTTGATCAAACATCATGAGATCGATTTTAAAATATCCCCTGAGCTAAGAGAAGATTTATTGGAAGATTTGCGTTATAAGATGGATGACTTACTAATGTATTATCAAGGTAAGATTGAAAAAGAAAAGCAAAAGGTAAATCCATCTATTAATGTTATTTTAGAGGCTTATGATAACTTTAATAATTCTTTTAAACCTTTTTCAGACATGTTGGAGCAAAGAAGATATCGCGAGTTTATCGACCAAAAAGAAGACTATCTCAAATATCAAGAGTTCTTTAATCAGCATTTCCAAGATTTGGCAAGGCTATATCAATATCATAATTTACCACGTAAAGAAATTGATAAAATTAAGCTGATGAATGCACTGAAAGAATGCCGTAAATATATGCACTATGAAGAAATGGGCTTTGTGGAATTTCAAGAGATGAACCCAAGCCTAAGCGAGATGGCAGAGCGATTTGATAGCCTTTTACATGATGAGTTTAAAGACGATTTGGTGAATTATTATAAGATTCAAAATGATCTGATCAATGCTGGCAACCAAGATGAGATTATACCCGAATTGATCCGCTTTATCAAGCATTTGAACACTAAAACAAATAGCGAAAAGAACCATTATTTGCTTGATAAATTACTATCTATCAAGGATGAAAACCTCAAAAGTCTCGACCAAGCAATTGAAAACTATCTAAAAATCCATATTGCTAAAAGTAAAAGCTCGGATAGTCTAAAAATGTACTTTGATAATATGCTCAATAATTTGTTTGAACTTGGCGACTTGAAAAGAATTGAAGCAATGCAAACACAAAAAAAGACATTGGTCAAGGCATTCGATGAGATGGAACAATGGCTTATTGAAATGAAAAAAGACTTTGATCTATTCCAAAACTTGCCAGAATCTAATTTGAAATATTCGCTCAAAGAAAAACTTAAGAATCAGATGCTTAAGATAAGTGAAGCTCTGCCCTTTATCCAAGAATATGAGATGCGTAATGTGGGTGAAATATCACAATTACTGCATAAAATTGAAAATAGAATTGGTGGCGAATTGAGCGATGAAAAAACGACTTGTGCCAAACTGATTATCTTGGATCAATATACAATGAAAAATTACGTTGTTTTCTGTAAAGATATCATTTCTATTGGCAGAGATGATGATAATGATATTGTGATTCCATGCGACTGGATATCAGCAAATCATTGCGAGATCATGCCTCGCAAAGCTGCTCTCATAGATAAAGATAGTACAAATGGCACATTTATTGATATGAGTACCAAGCATATAAGTGAAGCAGGATTTGCAAGCTTTAAACACTTTAATCTGGCAGGAGCATTTGAGTTTTCGCTTGAACAGTTTGCAACAAATGATAAACTTCAGGCATCTTATTTGATGAAATTAAACCGTGTAACCGACCTGGAAGTATTCAAAGATAGTCAATTACGTGATTTGGTACAGTCGCTATTTAATACAGACTTTGTCTTTTTGAGTGAACATGATAAATTGTGTTTGAGTAAAGAAAGTGGACAGCTTAGCAACTGTATCAATGTCGATGAGCAATCTTTGATAATTGAAACAGTAAATCGCCAATATGTCTTGAGCGACGATACACAAGGTATTGTGCAAATAGGAGTTAATCAGATTACAAGCGAGCAAGTTGAACGCTTTAAATTTGTCTTAAATTAAAAAACTATGAAAAAGATTATATTATTTTTATTGCTTATTAGTATCTCCTCAATTTATGCATTTGATGAGATAAATATTACAGTGCGTGGCTCATCGCGAGATCAGGTACGGAGCAGGCTTTTAGCAAAGGCTGTGGAAGAATATAATACGCAAGTGGGAGAAGAAAAAATCAGTCTTTATTTACAATATGGGCTAATCTATCAAGAATCTATGCAAACTATCCCCTATTCGCTGTTTAACGAGGTTTTTGAACCTCTTGATCTGCTAATAAGTCATGATGATAATGGCTATCAGGCAAGGTATAGGATTAGTGCTGATAGCTTGGCAAAGAGATCGGAACGTGTTGGGAAAAAGCATTACGAGAAAGCTTTGCAATTATTTACAGAATATCAGGCTACTTCAATTGAGCACAGTAATTTTAATTATATTCTAAGTGTTTTGATGCAGGCTGTGGATGAGCTGATCAAATCTTTTGAATATGATTTGGATGAGCAGTTGCAAGCTATGGCAATTTTTCAGGAATTTGAGCACTTTGTTAGACAGTTTAACTTTATTTCGCCTGCTTCGCAAATTGTAGCAGCAGAACATCTGGACAGAAGGCAGAGTTTTAACTTGTATTTTAATAAGAATGACAATAAAATTCCCTTGCCTAATATACCTATCGTTGTCTATTATCCGAATCGGGTTGAACGCTTTGAGACAAACGAGCAGGGCAAATGTGAGATTAGTATAGTGGAAAATGATTTGCTAAAATATGATATTCAGTATGAAAAGATTTTTAAGACAGATACTATGACCAACCCAATGTTTATTAATAAATTTATTAAGTACTTTTTGCAAAATGCTTCTGGTAGCTTTATCATCGAAAGCCTGGATAAAAAACTTTTGTATGCCGAATCTAATTTCCTCGAGGATAGAGACTTGAGGCAGATAGTTAAGAATTACGCAAAACAAGGCTATTCTATTGTCAATGAGAAATATGAAAATGCTTATACTTTGCGTATTTCTCTGATTTTTGAAGAAGATAAAGTGCTTTATATTGGTGGGCACTATCTGAAAGCATTTGTATTGAATGAAATTTTTAGCCCAGCTGGAAACATTATTAGTAGTCAAAAATCTGATAGTATTGAGGTTATGACAGATCAGGATCGTGATGCAGCACTGAAGAGATTGTATAAAATTGTTTTGGCTGAGGTGATAAAGGGGGATTAAAGTTTTACTGAATTGTGTGTGTAATTGATAGAATAAAAAATAGAAGAGTTGAGATGGTAAAGAAATTAATAGCATGATTTGTCGTGTTGGGTTTTATGTTAACGATTAATGTGCAAGAAGATTTTGAACCACAAAGTCCATGAAGAGCATGAAGAACACAAAGAGAGTTATTTTTAGCCACGAAATCACGAATGAAACACGAATAAGCTCATTAGTGTTATATTCGTTTTATTGGTGACTAAGAATGAGTTGATTGCCTTATTTGACCCGATCTTAACAACGAACGACACGAACTGCACGAACTTCCTGCTCATCTGTTGCAGAGGGGTTTGTGGTTTTACTTGGATGAGAGTGGTGGGTGTTTGGTTTATTTTGTTATGTGCTTGATTTATGAAGCGAAGAGTTTCACTATTTTTTCACCGAACGCCAGTTTTTTCTCTTTATCAAAGCCTGCATCAGACAGGTCAATAATCATTTTCATGCTATCTGCTTTTGCCATATCAAATTTTA
>JAJBBH010000019.1 GCA_020532185.1 Candidatus Cloacimonadota bacterium
TCTCACCCACTATATTAAAAAATATTTAAAAGAGAATTAAAAATTGAAAATATACTTTGACAAATGTTTGTTAAAAAATATATTGTAATTATATTATAAAACAATAGAGTTTTCTATAGAAAGGTGAAATATTGGGTGAAATAAGATTAGAAAATGTATCAAAAAGATTTGGAAATTTTAAAGCTGTTGATAATGTATCACTTACTATTAATAATGGTGAACTCTTCTCATTTTTAGGACCAAGTGGATGTGGTAAAACAACTATTTTGCGTATGATTGCTGGATTTGAAATGCCAACTAAAGGACGAATCTATATCGAAAATCAAGATATAACAGAGCTTCCCCCATATAAACGACAAGTAAATACAATATTTCAAAACTATTCTCTTTTCCCACACATGAGCATATTCGAGAACGTTGCTTTTGGGCTAAGAATCAAAAAAGTGCCTGAAAAAGAAATAAAAAAGCAAGTACATGAAATGCTTGATATTGTCCAGATGTATGATCATAAAGATAAATATCCCAATGCAATAAGTGGTGGACAAAAGCAGAGAATTGCAATAGGTAGAGCACTTATTAATAAACCAAAAGTCTTATTGCTTGACGAACCAGTAGCAGCACTCGATTTAAAATTAAGACAAAGAATGATAATAGAATTAATGAATATTCATGACTTAGTAGGTATTACATTTATATATGTTACTCATGATCAAAGTGAAGCTATGAGTGTTTCAGACAGAATGACTATTATGAATAAAGGTCAAATCATTCAAACTGGACAACCTGATGATATATATGAAAGACCAAATTCTATTTTTTCAGCTTATTTTATTGGAGATACAAATCTTATAGCAGGAAAAGTTGTTGGAATTGAAGATGAGTTTATAGAAATTGAAACCGATCTCCAACAGGAAGGAAATAAAGTTGTATTAGACAGCTCATGCCACCTTAAAGTCGATATTGGAACTAAGATCACTCTTTCTTTAAGACCAGAAAAAATTGCTATTTCCCGTAAACAACCAGCTATTAAAAGCGACTTTAATATTCTTAAAGGTAAAATAGAAGACATCTTATATCTTGGTACACACACTCAATATATTGTAAAAGTTGGACAACATAAATTCAGAGTTTTTAATCAACATAAAAGAGTGTATTTTGACGATGTTGCCCTTGACTGGGAAGAAGATGTATACTTATTTTGGCATGATATTGATTCATTTGTAATACTTGACCAAGAGAATAATTAGATAGAAGGATAATGCTGTGACAAACGAAGAAAGTTTACAGAAAAAGAAGAATATATATAGTTGGCTATTGTCCTTTCCAACAATGGCTTGGCTTGTATTTTTCTTTTTAATTCCATATATTATTATAATTCTCTATAGTTTTTTCGAAACTGATATTTACGATGTTAAAGCAGTTTTTACTCTTGATGCATACCGTGAAGTTTTTTCAAAAGAATATTTTCGCTCCTTTTATTTATCTTTTAGGCTTGCCACAATATCAACTCTTGTTTGTCTTATATTAGGATATCCTTCTGCATATTTGATTGCCAGAAGTTCTGAAAAGGTAAAAAACTTTCTGCTTGTCTTAATAATAATTCCATTTTTAACTAATTTCATAATCAGAATATTTTCTTGGAGAATTTTCCTTTCACCAGAAGGAATTTTAAACAATTTATTAGTGTTTTTTAAAATTACTGATACACCCTTACTACTTATCAGAAATGACTTTGCAGTAATATTAGTTATGGTTTATGTTTATTTACCATATATGATTTTACCTCTATATAGCAATATAGAAAAAATGGATTTTAGTTTGTTGGATGCAGCTATGGATTTAGGAGCTAATAAGATTAAGGCGTTCTTCAAGGTTACATTACCGCTTTCAAAAAATGGTATTTTAGCTGGCTCTATATTAGTCTTTATCCCTGCACTTGGAGCTTATATAATTCCCCAATTAGTTGGTTCACAAGACTCCTTATATATCGGGCAAATAATCACTTATAAAATTAAGAATATACCAAGAAATTGGCCTCTTGCCTCTGCCCTATCAATAATGTTACTAACATTTATTAGCTTATTACTTGTGGCATTTTATTTCTTACACATAAAGTTTAATGAAAAAATGGTGAGTAAAGATGATAAATAGACCCAAAAAATCTTGTTTACTAAATCTAACAACATTTACATTTGTGATAGTATTTCTATATATACCTATATTATTACTTATAATATATAGCTTTAACGATTCTAAATTCATTTCATCTTGGCGTGGTTTTACATTCAAATACTATCATTTATTATTTCAAAACAAAGATATTATTAATTCTTTTAAAAACACTATGTTAATTGCCGTATTATCAACTATTTTTTCAACAATTCTTGGGCTTTTTTCTGCACTTGCTCTTGAGAATAAAAAGTTTAAAGGAGCAAAGTTTTTTCAAGGACTAATATTTATTCCTCTTATTATGCCTGACATTCTGATGGGTGTTTCTTTGGCATTGCTTTTCAGCTTTGTCAAAGTAAAAATGGGAATGCTAACTGTTCTATTCGCCCATATAACATTTTGTGTTTCTTATACAATAATTGTGATACAATCTCGATTGGAAGGCTTTGATTACAACTTAATCGATGCTGCAATGGATTTAGGGGCAAATAAAAGACAAATATTTTTCAAAATACAATTACCGCTTCTAATGCCTGGTATAATAGCGGCAGCATTGCTTGCTTTTACTTTGTCGATAGATGATTTTATGATTACTTTCTTTACATCGGGAAGAGGGTTTAACACACTACCTGTCTATGTGGAAGGTGCAATACGTCGTGGTACAATAACAACTATCAATGCTCTTTCTACTCTCATGATAGGCTTAGCACTATTCTTTGTTGTGATTAGCAAAAGAGTAAGAAAATACATTATAAATATATAATGTTAAGATTTTTGGATGTAATATGTCATACATAGTTTTAGCAAGAAAATATAGACCACAAAACTTTACTGAAGTATATGCTCAAGATCATATTGTGCAAATTATTAAAAATGCCATCGAAAGCAAACGTGTTGGACAAGCATATTTGTTTACTGGTCCAAGAGGAGTTGGCAAAACTTCATTAGCAAGAATATTTGCCAAAAGTTTGAACTGCGAACACGGTCCCACTATCAACCCATGCGGAAAATGCGTAAATTGTAATGAGATTACTCTCGGAAACTCAGCAGATGTTGTTGAAATTGACGGAGCCTCGAATACCAGTGTTGATGATATAAGAGATTTACAAAAAGAGCTAATGTATTCAACTCACAATTCGCAATATAAAATCTTCATTATCGATGAAGTTCATATGCTAAGTAAAAACGCGTTCAATGCTCTATTAAAAACCCTCGAAGAACCACCAAAAAACGTGATTTTCGTCTTTGCAACAACCGAACCACATAAGATACTTCCTACCATAATATCACGCTGCCAACGATTTGATTTTAAGAGAATACCTGTTAGTGCAATAGTTGATAGGTTAAAAGAAATTTGCAGAATTGAAGAGATAAGTATTGATGATGATGCACTATTTATTATTGCCAAAAAGTCAGATGGCGGTATGCGAGATGCCTTATCTTTGATGGATCAGGTGATCTCATATGGCAATACACACACCACAAGTGAAAACATCCGGACAATTTTTGGTATGGTTGGTAATGATGTTTTTCACAATATGATGCATGCAATCAATAATCACAATCCAGCTGAGATGATTTATTTATTAAATGAGATTACTGATAAAGGTATTGATATCAATGAGTTTATTAATTCTTTTCTTGATTATTTACGTAATCTTCTTTTGATACAATTGCAGATTCCAACAAAGGACTTAGACAACAGCCAAGCAGAGATTATGAAAGAAATAAGTTCTCTGTTTAGTCAAGACGAAATTATATATATGATGTCATTTTTAGTTGAATCTAAAAACCATATACGACAGAGCCATAATTCAAACATAGTTGTAGAAATGTGTTTTGTAAAACTTTCAAAAATCTCAGAAATGAAATCAATAGACAAAATACTTCAACAATTAGAGTCAGGTAAAGTTACTGTTCATCAAATTCCTGCATCAATACAAAATATTCAAATTCAGGATATAAGCCACAAACAAAGCACTGCTATTCAAGAAAAAATTATCAAAGAGGTAAAAAATACAAGTCCATTAGTCAATGAAGTGAATCTTGATATTATTAAGAATAATTGGAAACATTTGTGTGAAAAAATTAATAAAGAGTTTCCTGTAGTTGGGTCATTTTTTGAGAATGTTCAACTAAAAGCGTTTGAGAATAATGCACTTTACCTTATTGTAAATCAAACTTTAGCACATAATATGTTACAAAAGCAAACAAAGGATATTGAGAATATTCTTAATAAACATTTTAACTTAAAAATTAAGTTATTTTTTGAACTAAAACAAGCGAATAACTCTGGTGTTATAAAGAAACCTACTTTACAAGACATAAGAAAAGAATCACCTAATTTAGCTGATTTCATTGAGATGACTGACTCTCGGATAACATGATTATTGCTATTATAATAATAATTCTCTTTTTATCTACATCATATCTTATTTTTTTTATCTACTTAAGCTTAGGGCATTTTAAACACCTGTACAAAAATAAAAAAAAACCAGATAATAAGTTTTCTGTTATTATTGCTGCGAGAAATGAATCTCAATACATAGATAAGCTTTGCGAGCTATTAACAAAACAAGATTATCCTGAATCTCATTATGAAATTATTTTTATTGATGATAGATCGAGTGATGATACTGTTGAGAAGATTGAGAACTGTAAAAAAGAATATAATATCTCTATATACAAAGTATCTGATTATGTTGAAGACGAAAAATATAAAAACCTAATTGGGAAAAAACGGGCTTTGCAAATCGGTATTGACAAAGCAAGATATGAACTTTTGGCTTTTACAGATGCTGATTGTTTACCTTCATTACAATGGCTTAGTGAGCTAAACAAACACTTCGAAAAAGATATAGATTTCGTAGCAGGCTTCTCCCCCTTTATTTATGAACAAAATAGTTTTATTAATATCTTCAAATCTTTTGAGAGAATCTCTATTTTTGCCTTATGCTCTGCCAGCTTTGGACAAAAGATTGCAATGACTTGCACAGCACGTAATATGGCATATCGAAAAGAGAATTTTATAAAAGTTGGTGGTTTTAGCAAAATCGGAATGATTATGTCTGGCGACGACGATTTAATGCTCTTGATGCAAAGAAAACTCATTCGAGCGTATAATTTTATGTTTACAGAGAGCTCAATTGTACCAGCGAAAGAAAAAAAAAGCCTTATACAACATCATCATCAAGAAATTAGGCGTGCATCAAAGCTTAAACATTATCCAGCTTATCTAAAAACAATTATCCTATTGGTAGCATTTTATTATCTGTTAATATTGATCTTATTCTTTTTGAGCTTGTTTAGCTTTGTAAATTGGTCTATTTTCATATTTTTATTCTCAATAAAAGTTGTTTCTGATTTGATATTAATTATGCCTTGGTTATTTAAAATGAAAATGTATAAGTATCTTGTAATCTTTCCTATTATTGAGTTGTTTTATATACCTTACTTTTTGTTTTATGGATTAAAAGGAACATTTGGTAAATATAGATGGAAAAACTAAGAATCAAACATCTCGAACGATTCAAATTATTTGAAAAACAAAAGTCTGAGATTAGAAGACTTTGGAACGTTGATACAGAATCTGCTCAACTTTTATTTTTTCTTCTTAAAGCAAAAAATGCAAATAATGTTTTAGAAGTAGGAACATCGAACGGTTTTTCTACTTTTATTATGAGTCTTGCTGTCAATAATAATTGCATGATTGAAACAATTGAGGTTGATGAGAAGCGTTATCAAATGGCTATAAAAAACCTCTGTGGTTTGGAAAATATCAAACAATACTTTGGCAAAGCAGAGGATATTATTCCTTCATTGACAAATGATTATGATTTTGTTTTTATTGATGCAAATAAAAAAGCATACATAGATTATATCAACTTAATAATGCCAAAATTGAATGATAATGCAATAATTGTTGCTGACAATATTTGCTCTCACTGTGAGACAACAAAACTTTATCAAAACTTTATTAAAAACGATAACCGCTTTACCACAATGCTTTTAAATCATGAAGCAGGATTTATGATATCTTTATTTAAAAAAGTACTTGACTTTTAATTTTAAACATGATTAACTAAACTTAGATTTTTAATGTAAAAACTTATTGTAGAAAGGGTGATGATGAAACCAGTTATTATTGGCATTGCAGGCGGCTCAGGTTCTGGAAAGACGACGATTACAACAAAAATTAAAGAAACTTTCGGCAATAAAGTTTCATTGATTTTGCAAGATAATTATTACAAAAATTATGGCTCTCTTGATTTAGATGAGAGAGCAAAGATTAACTTTGATCATCCAAACTCTTTTGATTATGACTTATTTGTCGAGCATATTGAGTTATTTAAAAATAATCTACCCTTTGAAATGCCCATATACGACTTTAAAAACCATTTAAGAACACTTGAAACAGTGATGATAAAACCAAACCCAATTATGATTGTTGAGGGCATTCTGATATTTGAAAACAAAATTCTTCGTGAATTGATGGATATTAAGATATTTGTTGATACAGATGCTGATATTCGTATCTTGAGAAGAATTCAAAGAGATATAAAAGAACGAAATAGATCTTTAGATAGCATTATAAATCAATACCTTGAGACAGTTAGACCTATGCATATTGAATTTGTAGAACCAAGTAAACGATATGCTGATATCATTGTCCCTGAAGGAGGTTTTAATGCGATTGCTATTGATATGATATTGACCAAAATCTATAATATATGCAGTAAAAGGGAGGAATTATGTTAAAAAGAATTTTTATTATTATTTTATTAAGCTCTGTGCTTCTTTATGCTTTAGACAATCTGACAATTTATAATGACAATTTAGCTGTTTTTAAAACTGAATTAGATTTGCATCTTCAAAAAGGAATCCAAAATTACCTTTATAATGATATACCAGAAAGAATAGAACCAAGCTCTCTAATCTTTTCTTCTAAAAATAAGAATCTATTTTTGTTTTCACAAAACTATGAATATGACTTGGCAGACACTGATGCCATACTCAAAAAGTATATCAACTCCAACATTAGCATTATTATGAAAGATAATACAGAGTTTGATGGTATTTTACTATTTTTCAACATGAATACAATAGGATTACAAGATGAAGAGACTAAAGAGCTTAATTTATTAAATAAACAAGAAATTAAGAGCATTAAGCTTTTAAACTTACCCTCAAACTTTTATACTAAACCAACGTTAAATTGGCAGCTCAATGCTCCGTTAACAGGTAAATACCCAGTTACAATTTCTTATATAACAAGAGGTTTAAGCTGGTATGTAACATACAATGCCGTATTAATTCAAAACAAAGTCCAAATAAGCCCATGGGTAACAATTAATAATCAGAGTGGAAAGTCTTATGATCAAGTAGTTTTAAAATTGGTCGCTGGTGAATTGAACAAAGTAGATACATACCGTGCTGGAAATGTGTTGTACTCTAAAGATGCAATGATGGAAAGAAGCTCTCCAACATTTGAAGAAAAATCCTTTGCCGACTATCATCTTTATACATTAGACCAAAAAGCAAGTATAAATGACAAGCAAATAAAGCAAATGCTTTTGTTTGATACAAAAGAAATTACAATTGAAAGAATATATCGATATGATAGCAGTCAATATTCAAATAACAAAGTTAAGTCTACTATTAACTTTAAAAACACAAAGAAGAATGGATTGGGAATCCCATTACCAAAAGGAATCGTAAAATTATACCAATACGATGATGCAGATAATAATATCGAGTTTATTGGCGAAGATGATTTACCACATACAAGTATCGATCAAAATGTCTTATTGACTATTGGAAACGCTTTTGACGTTATTGCAAATACAAAAATTATCAAAGATATAAAAATTGGAAATGATATAGAACAACAGTTTGAAGTCAAAATACAAAATAAAAAGATAGAACCGATTAAATTAATCATTTCACACTATATTGGCAATAATAACTATAAAATCATAGAAAAAAACTTCGAATACACAGAAAAAGATGCCTATACCATCACAATTGAAAGAAATATTAAAGCAGGAGAAACTGACGTTATTAGATGGACTCAAAGAATTAAAAGGAGATAAAAATGAACATAGGGTTTAAAGATATTAACGAATTGAGCCAAAGTCTTATAAGTAAAAACACTATAGAAGAAAACTTATATAGTGTTATAAATAATATTGAAAATGAAATTCCTTTTCAATCATTAGGAATCTTTTTGAGAAATAATGAAGATAATCTTTTTCATATAAAAGCACACAAGCACCTGTCCCCTACTTTTATAAAAAACCATATATGTAAAGATAGTGATAAGATTGTCCATAGCTTGCAATCATTCCAGTCATTACGCTATAGCGATAACCGTATGTGTTTTGAATATATTGCTACTGATCTAATTATATTCCCGCTTTATTATCATGTTGATCTTATTGGTTTTGTGTTTATTGATAGACAAAAAGATTATTTTAGCGACTATGAAATTGAAAAAATAAATGTTTATTGTTCACTTTTATCATTAATCCTAAAAATTAAGCAGCTCCAATTAGAATTAGAACAAACAAATGAGATGGATAGCAATACTGGATTTTATAACCACAAAGGCTTTATTAAAAATTGTATTAAAAAACATGCCGTATTGGCAAGATATAATAGAACTTACACACTTAGTCTCGTTAAAATTAAAAAATTAGAAGAAGTATCTCAGGCATTTGGAAGCCATAAACTGTCATTATTTTTGCAAGAAATATCTAATCTTATAAAGAAAAATATTAGAGATACAGACTTTGCAGGTATATTATATCCTGATACTTTTGCAATTTTTTTATATGAGGTTAACAAAATAGACGGTGAAAAAGTGATTAATAGAATTCATAATTCAATAGTTAATAACCCAAGATTTATTGCCATAGAATTCGAATGGGCAATAAATGATAATTCTACAAAAGAACAAGATTTCGTACAAATCATGGCAGAAACAGAGAAACAGCTTTTATAGATGGACTGTTTGTCAGTAATTATATATATTTAAAACATTTTCAATAGATGTCCACAGGAAGGGCTTTGTTATTACATTATCTATACCATAAGGTATGTATTCGATAATCATTTCTGCTGTTGGATTTTCCGCTACAAGAATAACCACAGCTCCAGGGTTATAAATTTTTATTAAATCAATTAGGAAAGTTGTTTTTTCAGTATTTATAACATCAGCTATAAGATAACAATCATATTTTGTTAGCTGAATCTCATTTTCTGCATTCAGAATGTTGTTTATGAGTTTTACGTCAATATTATGATATAATAAAATTGAATTAAGTTGAGCATAGTCTTCAATATTTTCATCAATAGCTAATAAACTTTTAATGCTTGTATTAAGTGTTTCCATTATCTCTCGCTTTTAACTTTATTTTCAAAAATTCTAAAAACAGTATAGTTTTCTAAATTATATGTGACTTTATTGTATTCCTTGCTACAAATTAAATTATATCCGCTCTTATACAACCTAAAAAAACGCTTTTGGTTACTAAGGGGATTAATTATTAACCTACTATAGTTGGAATTTGAATACAAATCTTCTCTGTCAAATTTATCGTTTTGATTAATTCTACGGAGTGTTTTTTGAATATTGATTAAGGCTTTTAATCTTTTTATAATAAATATCATAACTATTGTAATCAGTATTGTGATAAGAATCAAGCCTGTATAGAGTTGGCTAATCATGTTCAAATAACCTTTTTATCAATTGGTCATAATTTACTTCGTCAAAAGGATAGCTAATAAAGTCAACGTGACTAATACCTTCAGATATATTGCTATAAACACTGGTGCTTTGTTGCTCTGGAATAAACATCTTTTTCAGCACATTTTCAGAATCTCTTTGAATCAAGTGTGTCGAATTCACAATAGCAATTTTTAGTTGAGCATATATTTCTTGTTTGGCTTTTTGGCTAATGTTTTCGAAAGCAGCGATCAAATATACTTCTTTTTCTAAAACATTATCGACAAAAAGGCACAGTAGCTCATCATGCTTCTTTAATATAGGAGCTACAGAGTTAATATTCATATTGTGCATTTTTATCTTTATAAATTGAATCGATGATGCATTTGAAAAGGTTTTATATAGATAGTTTTTTAACTCTCTGTAGATATTATCGAAATATACAATGCCTTGATTGTCCACATTAAACTTTATATCTTTTGTGTAAAGCAGTGATATTTGTCTCTTACTACTACTATGAGTTACGATTGGGTAAAGTTTAGCAAGAAGTTCACTGATTTTATCAATAGAAAAGGGTATTTCAAGAAAACCGTCAATACCCATTCTTAAAAACCTAATTTTTTGTTGGACACTTATTAAGTTATCAACTAAAAGAATTAGTTTTATACTATTATATTTACATTTTAGCTCATACCCAATTTTTACACCATTTTCATTTTTTAATAAGCCTGGCAAAAATACAAGCATATTTTTATCTTTTAGATTATCTAAAATGCTTTCAAGTCGATCAAAAAGTACAAATTTTATCTGAGTAGTAAGAACTTTTATAAGTATATTTTCTAATGCTTTGTATTCTTTATAAATATACACTGTTTCTATGTCGTTTACAGATATATTGGCTCCAGTATAAAAGTTCGGTTTATCAATAAATCTATTTGATTCCAGGCTAAAAGCGAATTCTTTTGATATATCTGATTTTATTTGTTTATATGTTAGTTGGTGAATTCTATGTTTATCACTATACTTTAAAGAAAATATTGAATTCATTTGCTTTTCAAAGAATAATACTAAATCATATTCAATGTCTGAAAAATCAATAATACATGTGGTAGGCAATGATTGCAAAAAGTTGATTAACTTATTTATTATAATTCTACTTACAGAGCTATTATTTTTTGGTAGAAAAGACATTAAAGATTCGATAAATATAAAGTCTGGAGTAAAACAGTTTGTATGTACCAGAAGGTCGTCAAATACGATCTCAAGGTTATTTAAATTAGATAGTATGCTACTTAACTCAGGAGGTTGCTCTAATATGACAAGTTGTTGGCTTTCAATATATGGTTGAGTATCGAAATTAAAGATTTTGTATGTATCAACCAATATATTTGCTGTTGTATCGCATAGTATTAATACTGACTTTTTGTGTTCAAGAAGATTTGTTATTATAGGTGCAACAAATAGTTGAGCAAGTTTTGCATTATTAGAGTGTACTCCATAAAGCGTTCTTGTTTCTAAACTGTTCAGTGCTTGGTCAAAATAAGGTATTCCTAAATTAAACTTTTCCATATTACACAATATTTAAAAATGCTAAATATGCATTATATTTTTGTTGAATTAAAGGAATTATTTTGTAGAAATCCTCTTTGTTTAGTGAGATATAACTCCAAACCCATTTGGGAATTAGTTCTACCAACATAGATGTAGATTGTCCTAATTCCATACCTTTTACGATGTTATTTGCAACACTTACTGCTGCAACTATATCTTTATTATCTTTAGCAAAATCAATATTATGATGATATCTTATAACATTAATTATTGGTTGGGGCAGGTCCCATGATTTTGCAAAAAGCTCACCAACTTGCTGATGGTCAATACCTATGAATTTATTATCAAGTCCAATAGAATATTGATATGGATTTTTGTTAAATTCTTTTAAAAGATTATTGTAAGAATCTGGCAGTAAATTCATTATCAAAAACTTACCAATATCATGTAATAGTCCAGCAGTAAAAGCCAATTCTGACATCTCTGGTTTTATATTTGAAACTATTTGTTGAGCTGCTATAGCTACAGCAAGAGAATGTTTCCAAAGATTTTCACCATGAGCAGTTCTTTGTTTTGAAATACTCTTACTAAACACATTAACTGTAAATATTTTTTCTAATGACACATATCCTAACAATGAAACGGCATGTTTGACTGTCATAACTCTTTTGGAAAGACCATAATAGCTTGAATTTGCCATTCTCAAAACGTTTGCAGTCAAGCCAGGATCTTTTTCAATAATATTACTTAATTTTTCGATTTGTACATCTGGACTTGACATAGCACGGTTAAATTCGGTTATTACTGAACTATAATATAGTAAGTCTGATGAGTTTTGGATATTTTGTTGTATTAAATTTAAAATTTCATTCTTACTTTTCATTCCATTTTTCCCATACAGAATTTTGTACCACTGCCTCATACATTTCATATATAAAGGGATCGGTTATACATTTTTGAAAGATCATTTTTTTACCAGGTCTCACTTGCATCATGAGAGCTGCTCTTTCTTCACGCGACATTTCTCTTGATTCTCTATCACCTGCGACCATTATTACATCAATATTAAACTTATTTAAGACATTAATATAATAATCATCTAATGTCACGCCAGATTTTATTAATATTTGCCCTTTTGGGTTTAAAACATCTTGTGCTAACACCATTCCGTCTTCTATTTTATCAATTGTTATAGCTTTCATAAATCTCCTTATATTTTATTTTCGATCCATTTATTGTCATACTTATAAAATATTTTATCA
>JAJBBH010000130.1 GCA_020532185.1 Candidatus Cloacimonadota bacterium
GATATTTATCTACAAGGGATGTTACACTTTAGAGAAGATACTTTAAAACAGGGAGCCTCTTTCTTCGCCAACGATTTAAGAGTAGATACTGAAGTTAGTGTCGAGTGGACTAACCCCCTAGCAACATTTAGCTTTTTCACCCAACCAAATCAGTTGTCGGTTTTTGATTTCTTCGATACTATGGGGTTCAGTATAACCAAGAGGTTTGATTTTTAATAAGGAGAGTCCAATTTGCGTAAGTTCTTACTAATTTTAATTGTATTTGCAACCCTTTTCAGTTTAGTGGCTGCCGAAAATAGAGCTTTGGAGCAATGGTGGGTTGGTAAGCCAATAGAAGAATTTATCTATATTGATTTGCAAAGCGTTGACTCAAAAGAGATTGACAAAGTAGTAGATGATTTAATAGGTAAACCTTTTAACAACAATCAGATAAATGAAGCTAGAAATAAACTTTTAAATAGAGGAGAGTTTATTGAAATAGAAATGATTCCCTCTCGTTATCAAGGCTCAACAGATAAAGTTGTTGTTTATATTGAGTTTGTTGAACAAAAACTTTTAGGTAAAGTTGCCTTTAGTGGAAACAAAGTTTTAAGTAGCGACCAACTAACTTCCATAATTGATTTAAAAGTTGGCCAAAAGTTTGATTTAACGGGTGTTGAAAAACAAATTGCCACAATTAAAGAGTCTTACAAAGCTCGTGGTTACGATCGAGTAGATATCATTTACTCGTATGAAACAGATCCAAACACAGACCAAATAACCTTAACTTACAAACTAACTGAATATGAGTGGTATTTAAATAAGACTATTAGGGGTTTTATCTTTGAGGGATTAAAGAATGTCTCTAAAGATTCACTAGATGATTTAACTTACCCATTTATTGGACGAGCATTTACTCAAGAAAACTACCAAAACATTGAAAGGGAGTTAAACAACCTTAAAAAGTTTAGCCTCTTTGAAGCTGAAGCAAAACGGGGTGGTCCCAATAATACCGATTTATATTTACTGTTTAGATTCACTGAGCTTCCAGTAATTAAGAGCATTGAGTTTGTTGGTAATAGTGGAGTTCGTACCAAAGTCTTAGAGGATAACCTAAATGTTAAAGTGGGAGAATTCTTATCTTTAGCAAGTGTTAGATCAACTAAAGATGATTTAGAAGAGTTGTACAGAACAAGAGGGTATGCCGATGTGGAAGTGACTTCTGATTACACCATCGATGAGAACAGCAACCTCTTAGATTTGGTTTATACAGTTGTTGAAAACCAACAAACCAAAATTGGAGAAATTGTATTTGAGGGCAACGTTACTTTAAGTAGCTCAACTTTAAAAAAAGAGCTCTCTAGTAAAGTTCAATCTCTATTTAATGCAGGAAACTACGACAAAGCAAAAGTTGATTCTGACATGCAAGCATTGTTAGTTGCTTATCAAAAAAGAGGTTATATCGATGTTAATATTAAAGATGTAATTGTTGACGAACTTGAATCAGAGAATCCCGATATTAAAAAAGTTAAACTCACTTTCATTGTTGAAGAGAACGATCAATGGTTCTATGGAGGAATTGTTGTAGAGGGAAATACAATCTTTAGCGATGAGCAAATCTTTAAAAACCTCTCAATGAGAGAGGGTTCAGTTTTAAACATTACTAAAGTTCAAGATGAGATTGGTAAAATAGCCGACATCTATTGGAACGATGGGTATGTTGAAAACAGCATCGATATTGATGAAATTCGTGATAATGAAAACAAGTTAGTTACCTATAAAGTAATTATTGGTGAAAGGGCTCAAGCAGTAGTTGAGCAAGTTATAATTAGAGGATTAACTAAAACAAAACCGTACGTATTAGAGCGAGAGTTAGCTTTAAAAGCTGGTGATATCTTCAGTAAAGATAAATATGTGAGCTCTGCTCAAAACCTCTACAATACCGGCCTTCTTACCGATGTAGAACCCTCTATTAGCTACGGAACTCAAGAGAATGCCTTAGTAGTTACTTACGATGTTGTTGAAGGTAATCAGATGAACATTGGCTTTGGAGCCACCTTTGGAGGCAATGTAGAGGGCTTTCCTGTTAGTGGCTTTCTATCTTGGGCCGATACAAACGTTGCAGGAACTGGAAGAGATTTAGAGGTGATGACTGAACTATCTCCCTCTAGCCAAAGTGCTTCGATCACATTTAGAGATAACTGGGTTAAAGATAAGAGGTGGTCCAATGCTATCGATCTTTCTTTTAACCGCACCACCTATAAAAATGGGCTACAATTAGGAGATCACTCTCCAACGACTGAACTTAGAAATAACAAAGCTTATCCATACCCATTTACCTCCTACGAGGCGTGGGAAAAAGCTAAAAGTGCAACTCCTGATGAAGCTTATTTAATGCCATACGATTATTATAGAGTCTCATTAGGCTATAGCACTGGTTACACATTTATGTTTAAACCTGGCCGTCTATCGGTGGGCATTGGTCCAACATTCACTTTAAACAGGGCAATCTTTAATACCGATGTGTTTACACCATTTGACTGGTCAACTGGAAAATATGGGGAAAAATGGCAATTCTCAAATAGAATTGGTCTCTCTTTATCGTGGGATGGGCGTGATTTAATTCACAACACCAC
>JAJBBH010000090.1 GCA_020532185.1 Candidatus Cloacimonadota bacterium
GTTCGCTGTTAAATAAAAAAGTTCGCTGTAGTTCGCTGTAAAATAAAATCGCCTTCAAACCCGCTCTGTGACGCTATTTGCAAAATGAATGAAATTTTGTTTTTCAAAACCCCCATTTTGTCCTGCGTATTAGGGTAGAGGGCGACATTTTTTATCAGATTAAATTAACCACTTAAATTGGAAAGAAAGCAATTAACAAAAACGACAAGACCGATGGATTTTGCAATACACTGGAATTGGTCTTAATAAGTCAATAAAAGCCGCATGTGATATATTGAGACTAATATTCTTAAAAAACAGGGCTATCGAACTTTGCATAGAATCTTTATGATAAAGTATTATCAACGACGCAAATCAGCTCTCAATAATCAATCAGTTTCTCTTTTCCCTCATAATATTCATCATAAAGGTATTTTACAATCTGGTTTTCAGCCTTTTCAAACTTAGGATCATCGTCAAGCAATTCAATAGCATCCGCACGTGCACGGTTCAAACATTCCTGATGCAGAGCAAGATTGGCAAATTTATAAGGAGGCAATCCAGATTGATGCTTACCATGAAATTCACCAGGACCACGCAGTTCCAGGTCTTTTTCAGCAATCTCAAAGCCGTCATTACTTTTCTCCATCATTGTCAAACGAGCTTTAGCAATTTCAGTAGTTCGATACGAGACCAGATAGCAATATGACTGTTCTGCACCGCGACCAACTCGACCACGCAGTTGATGAAGCTGAGCCAAACCAAATCGTTCAGCATGTTCAATCATCATCACAGAGGCATTTGGCACATCAATACCAACCTCAATAACAGTTGTAGAGACAAGAATTTGAATTTCGTTATTGGCAAATAATTGCATGATCTCATCTTTTGCTTTAGCCTTCATTTTGCCATGTAAAAGTGCAGATTTATAGTTAGGAAAATAAAACCTTTGCAACTCAGTCAATAGAGATTCCGCCGCTAATAAATCTATCTTTTCGGAATCTTCAATCAAAGGACAAACAATATAAACTTGCCTGCCCGCCTCAATCTCTTTTTCGATATCTTGATAAGCTTTTGTTTTGGCATGTTCGTGTATCCATTTAGTTTTTATTGGTTTACGTGTCGGTGGCAATTCATTTATAATAGAAACATCAAGCTCACCAAAAATCGTTAAAGCGAGAGAGCGCGGAATGGGTGTTGCTGATAGATAGAGCATATCAGGTTTTTTGTGTTTAAGGGAAAGTGCAGCTCTCTGATGGACACCGAAGCGATGCTGCTCATCAACAGCAATGAAAGCAAGATTATGAAAAAGCACGTCTTTTTGAATCAAAGCATGAGTACCAACGACAATATCTACTTCACCCTCGATGATTTGCCTTTTCAGTTCATTTTTGGCTTTAGAAACACCGCCAGTTAGCAAACCAATACTTATTTCAGGCATATTTTCCAGCATTGATGAGATAGTTCTGAAATGCTGATCGGCGAGTATTTCTGTGGGTGCCATTAGTGCAGATTGATAGCCATTTTCTTTGGCTAAAAGCATAGCAAAAAGAGTTACAACAGTCTTTCCCGATCCAACATCGCCTTGCAAAAGCCTGCTCATTTGATTGTCGGACTGCATATCAGCAAAGATTTCTTGAATGACTCGTTTTTGTGCACCAGTAAGCTGAAAAGGTAGGCTTTCCAAGAGTTTTTTTGTAAAAGTATTATGCAATTTAAACGGTTTGCTTTTAACCTCTTTTTCGCGCATATTTTTGTTTTTAATCATCATGATCTGTTGATAGAATAGCTCTTCAAAGACAAAGCGATCTTTTAGGAATTCAGTGTTTTTGGGCTTAGTATTGAAGTGCACTTTTTGCAATGCTGTTTTTCTATCATCGTACTTATATTTGTTGATAATATAGTCTGGAAGTGTTTCATCTATATATGCGTGGTGTTGCTGGAATGCATTGTAAATGAGATTTCTAAGCTGAGTTTGGGTAAGATTGCCGACTGTTGGATAGACAGGCAAGCGACTTCTGGTCTTCCAAAAATCATTGAGCTGATCGCGTTCATTCAGCACTTCATATTGTGGATGCACGATTTGATAGCGTCCATTAAAAGATGACAAAAAGCCTGACACCCAAATTTTACCGCCGTAAATAAATGATTTTGTCAGCCATTTGCCATATCGAAACCAAATCAGGTCTATATAGTCCTCATTTGCTTTGATTGTAACAATGAACTGTCTGGTGCCAGTTGTAGCCATTCTTTCACGCACTTCATCAATTTCACCAATACATGAAAAAAGGCTGTCTATATGTTCATCGGTAATCTCTTCACTCCATGACTGTCCAATATAATCTTTTGGAAAGAACTCAAGCAAGTCATTTACAGATTCTACGCCAACGCTTGCTAAAAGCTTTGCACGATATTCTCCAACACCCTTTAGATACATAATCGATACTTTTCTAATATTTTGCATAGTATTCACGCTTTTTTAAATCTTATTTCTTCTTTCTCTGTGACCTCAAATTATCATAGATATGCAAAACTGCCTTTACATAATAATCGCTATGATTATAAGAGTAAACAGCATTATATCTCGACTTGTAATTATCGATATTCTTGTTAGATAAGCCATTTTTATACAGATAGTTTTCGATGCTAACAATATTATCTTCAATAGAATAAATATCCACATCGCTGGGTTTGTCGTTTGAATCGATAAAATAAGCCTTCATAGACGTGGGAATAAACTGACCCCAACCTGCTGCCCCAGCAAAAGAACCTATAAAATGATATGAGTCTTTGCTGATATAATTTGAAAACTCATAAAGTGCGACCAGCTCGTTGATAGCAAAGCGTTCACGCCATGGCAATAACATATACTGCGAAACAAGTGCAGGAAAAGTATAAAAATTACCTTTTTGGCGGGGGTTTCCATAGTCTGATTCAATAGCAAGAATAGCTAAGATAATCTCATAATGGATACCATTTCTTTGCTCTGCTTTTTCTAAAGTACTTTTATATTGATTAATGAATGGTGCTGCTTTTTTTGCTTTTTGCTCAACGCCAAAGTTTTTGAGGTAATCGCTGGTAGATATCTCTCCCCTCTTGGCACGATGCTCTGGCATTCTGGTAAATAGACGTTTCATATTGAGATATACTTTGAAGTTTTCATGATTAACTTGTGATTCAAACCACTCTTCTGGTACACCGCGTAAACTAAGCTTTTCCTTTAATTGATCAAGATAATCCCACCATTCAGGGCTGGTCTGATAGTTTGAAGCTTTGGCAAGGCTAATTTGTAGAGAATTGGGTTTATAGCTAATCTCATTTGCATGATTTGAGAGGAAATTATAAGTGTCTGAGTGCAACTCAATATTGCCATCTTCAAAGTGCAAAGAATAGTTGTCAGCAGACTTCCAACTGATTGTAATCAAGCCATTTTGGGCTTTTTTCACAATATATGGTGCTGACAAATTCAGGGTAAAAAAATCATTTGTTAGCTGGTAGTTTTGCTGTACATTAATCAATTGAATTTTACCATCTTCACTTGTGTAAAAAGGGCTTGTGAGGGCAAATGATTCGCTATATTTCCCTGTGAAGCTGATATTAAATTCGAAGTTATTATTGTCATTATAAGCTTCATAAAGTTCGTTATATTGATTTAAATACGAGCTATTTTGACGTTTGATTTGAGATATGCACTCTTGATAAAGCCCAGAGTCTTTTACTTCTGCGACATAAGCATTTCTGGTAGAATCGCTTAAAGCCATTTGATCGTTGAGCACGTACCACAGATCGCGGCGTGCAAGGTTGTCGCTTTTCCAATCAAACTCAGCAAAAATAAGACATTGGAGCATGCCGCTGAGCTTTAGAGACTGTTGTGTCATTGTTTCAAAAGAGATGGTATTTTCGGTAAAGCTGGTGTAAATGAGCTCATAGAGATAGTCAATTGGATTTGTTTCATCGAGATATTTAGCGAGAAAACTCCTGTCGTTTTTATTCAGATTTTCACTCTTATTTAATAATTGGTTGAGCAATTCATACGCTTGAAATGCTGCATAACCAAGCCTAATCTCTTCATTTTGTTCATAGGGCATCAAGAATCCCCAATTATTTGTCCATCTGAGTCGTCTGATTGAGAAGAACTTTTCCATAATAGTCAACGCTTCATCTTTTTTGTCTTGTAATATAGCTTGCCAAGCATCTATCAAGAGATATATTTCGATAGTCTTTATAGCTCTATTTTCTTCATCAAAAAGAGGATAAGTTTGTGATGGGATTTGATAATAAGAGCGGTAACGTAGGTTAATTTCTTTTTGGATTAAGTCTTCGCTTATTGCAAAGTATTGAGATAGTCTCTCTTTTGCATTATCTTGTGTTTCAAGATCTTGCAAGGTTTCAAAATCTACATTATTAAGATAAAAGTCGAGACTATCGGCTAATGCACTCTCAATAGCCATTCCCAATAGTTTCTGGTAGTTATTATGAGCTTGATTGTATTTTATCGAATTGATATTGCCAGCAAAGGCTATCAAATGAATAGTAGAAATACAAATCAATAATACAATTCTTTTCATTTCTTCCTTTCACGAAATTTGCAGAGAAGAGGTTGACTTCACTGCATATATAAAATTATTTCAACATTAACATCTTTTTAGTCAGCTTTTGGTTGGCAAAAGACAGGCGATAGAAATAAATACCTGAAGACATTTGGCGTTGCTGATCATCTTTGCCATTCCATACAATATTATGCTTACCTCTGCTGAGATTATCTGCAAGTAAAGTATTAATTTTTTGACCTTTAGCATTATATATCTCAAGCTTAACGTGGGTATCTTGGTTGAGCTCAAAGCTGATCTTTGTTTCTGGGTTAAATGGATTTGGGTAATTATTTAGTGCACTGATTATCGGTGTTTGAACGATATCTGTGCTAATAGGATTTTTGGATATGTTTTGTTCGAAAGGCAGGTAATTATGTGCCTTAATATTAATCGTAAAGATATCATCGCTTGTATTTGCAAGATAATCTTGGAAATATGGGTGATCAAAGAAAAGTGAATAGTAGCCATCCTCATCAGCTATACCTGAGAGGATCAATGTTTTATCCTCATTAGAGAGTGCTATTCTTGCAAAAGGCTGTGTATAAAAATCATAGTCATTGAGCCCTGCAAAGCTTGGGTTTAAATCAATTTCCAATTCTAACGCCTCATCTGACCAAACATCGAGAGCAGGATCTCCAAGCAAATTGACAGTATAGGCAATCCACTTGCATTGTCCATAATATGGTGCAAGATCGAGATCGTCTTCCAAAATAAATGCTGCGTTTACTTCTTTGGAATATGCATTCATTGCTTCAATATTATAGATGTTTTCATTAAATAGTGCATCGTGGAAATAGCGATGGAAACGTTGCCCAGAGCCGTCTGTATCGAATGGAGAGCCAAGCCCGTAACGCGAATTGCCAATATATGCGACAGCCGCTTTTGAGGTTGTAGTAAACTTTTCACCAATGCAATCATAATTCATGATTTGTCCATAAACTGATCTATTGTCAAACGAGCCAGAATAGCAGCCTTGTGAGTAAACGATAAAGTAGTTGGCATTCACGCCATCATTAATAAAGTTTTGGGGCTTAATATCTTGGTTCATCAGTCTCATATTATATTTAACGTTGGAATGACCAAGATGATCAATCCATGTAGGTTTATGGTTTTCAAGTCGATATAGTAAATCATAGCCATTCCAGGTAAAATCTAAATCGTATAATGTATCGGTCTGCCAGTTTGGGGTAAAACCATAGGTGATAAAGTCATTAGCGTCACATTCTCCCAAAAACTCATCCATATAGTCTCCACCATATGACTCAGTTGGAAATTCTGGTGCGCCCCATAAATGCTCACCGATAAGCAGATTATTGGTAATAGACTCATTTACTGGCGAGTTTGAATATGCGACAGTCTTATTAAACAAATTATCAAATTCATCTTGTGTTTCTATTGCAAAGCGTGAGACAAAGACTTCGAATAGCAAGTCTTCTGAGCCAGGTTCGCCATAATATTGACTGCCAGGCACTTGCCAAGTTCCGTCAAGACAGCCATAATACATATCAGCAGCAATATCAGGTTCGTCGTAAAAGTCATAACCATAATCATTTATTTCTGAGCGTAATCCTCTGTGTGGTATAAATTCATCATCACCGCCTAAAAGCACATAGGATATGCCATAATCTTCATATTCAGAGCGGATAAAGTTGCGAATCTTGGACTGAGTATCTTCTCCATCAGTTTCGGCAAGGAAGCTTTCTTTTGTAACGACTTTTGTTTTCAAGCCTCTGGTGAGATTGAAGTCAATAAACTGGATAAAGTAGTCCAGTCGCTCTTGGTCAGTAACAATTAGATAATCATAATTATCAGGGCTATTTGGTGTATCAGAATATGAATTTATCATTTCTTTATTGTCGCATATTGCACTTATACTTTTTGCTATTTGAGGGTTATGCTTGTAAAGAGTTGTTGAGAAAGGTTCTGTTTCGACCTTTACTTTTATTTCTTGATAGTATTGTAATTTTTGTGTTTGCGGATTGTATTGCACAGGATAGATGATTGATATCAAAACAGGGTGTCCATTTTTGTACTGCATAGTAAAGTGTGGATTTTCTTTGATAGAGGGGTAAAACTCATCGTGCATATATACAGATGAGCGTTTTATAAAATTATAATCGGGTGTAGTAGAGAAGAAACCAGAGACAGCAACGGGTTCTATATCGTATTCGCCGTCGATGCTAATTGGTTTTGAATATTCGACTTTAAGTGATTTTGCTTTTTGCAAATGGGGCAAAAGCAAGCTTACGGGTTTTATTGCTATAGCAGGGTCAGTTGATTTGTAGTTCATCTCGCAGTTTTCGAGAAATACTCTTCCATTGCGTACTTTAGGTTGTTTAAATGTATATGTCCATTCATATGCAAATAAGCATGTTGCAGCGGCTACGGTTAATAAAAACAGAATTAGCTTTTTCATTTTCTCCTCTTTTCTTCAGGCTTAATAGTGGTATTTTTTATTATTATTTATCATAAAAGCTCTGTAAATTTGCTCGACCAAAAAGACTCTGATCATTTCATGAGTGAATGTCATTTTCGAAAAACTTAAGAGCATATTTGCAGACTTTTTAACTTCTTCATCCAAGCCATAAGCACCTCCTATTATGAACTGTAGAGAGCCTTTTTCTTGCCAGTTTATCATATGTTTGGCAAAGTCTTCAGAGCTGGCTTGCATGCCATCTTCAGACAAGATGATGACTGCATGTGCTGGGTTTATAGCTTTTAAAATTTTCTTTCCCTCTTCTTTTTTAACCATACTTATATTATTTGTGTTGGTGAGCTTGCAGGCAGGTATTTCTTTGAGATTGATATTTGCATAAGGTAAAAGCCGTTTCTTGTACTCTTGAAACGGCTCGATAAAGTATTTTTCTTTTGTTTTAGCAATGCAGATAATAGTAATATTTAGCATCAAATCAGCCAAAACCTTGCACTAAAGAGCTTAGTGATTATGCATTATTTGGTGCACTTATTGAGCCCATAGCCATGCAGAGCATTTTTGTTTCGGCTGTGTCAGCACGTGAGGCAATCAAGATAGGAGCTTTGGTACCCATCACAACATGGGCGACCCGCCAATTACAATAATAGGTGAGACATTTGCCAAAGATATTGCCAGCTTCGATATTTGGCACAATAAGTATATCAGCTTGTCCAGCAACGGGTGATTCAATATTTTTCATCTTTGCAGCTTCCATATTTATTGCGTTATCAAAAGCTAAGGGACCATCGATAATACATTGGGCAATTTGATTACGATCATTCATTTTGGAAATAACAGACGCATCTATAGTGCATTGCATTTTGGGATTAACGACTTCAACAGCAGCAAGAAGTGCAACTTTTGGTAAGGGGTTACCCATTGCGTGAGCGACTTTAACAGCATTTTTGACTATGGAAATCTTTTCATTCAAATCAGGGTAAAGATTTATTCCGCCATCAGTCATTAAGACGATTTTCTCGGGTGTTTCGTAAGCGAGTACGTCACTGATTACTTCTCCTGTTCTGAGTCCATTTTCTTTATCAAGAGCAGCTTTTAAGACCAACGATGTATCAGCAGCACCCTTGAGTATTATTTGAGCTGCATTCTCACGAATAAGCCCAACAGACTGTGTGCATGCTTTGTTTAAGTCTTTGCCTGTATCAACGATTTGAAACTTGCCTTCATATTCAGGGAACGAGTTTTTGATGATCTCTTGGATAGCAAGTTTATCACCAACTAATATAGAGTCAGCGAGGTTTTCATTTTTAGCAAGAACGGCAGCTTCGATTGCGGAATTTGCTTGAGCTGCAGCGATGGCAACTGTCTTTTTGATGGGGTTTTCTTTTACTTTGCTTAGCATTTCGTTAAAATTTTTAATCATATATTTCTCCATTAATTTTTTTAATCATCATAATGACTTAAGAGATAATCGATATCTTTTTCATAATCAGAGTATGATTCGGAGACTATCTTCTTTAGAGCCTGCTTTTGAATTTGTCTGACTCGTTCGCGCGAGATTCCCATTTCTTGAGCTATTTCGGCAAAATTCTTTCCTTTTTTACCATCAAGACCATAATAAGACTTAATAATATGAGCACCTCTTTTATCAAGACTTTCTATTGAATTGGTAATCTGTTTTTGCAGGCGTTCTTTGTAGTAAATATCTTTTGGGTCTTCAGCAGAGGCGTCTTCAATATAGTCCAACAGCGATGTATCTCCTCCATCAAAGCGACTTACTTCATCAATCGAATATGTATCTATATTTTGCAAATGAATATTCTTGAGCAATTTTTCTGAGATACCTGAGGCTTCAGACAATTCTTTATTTGTGATTTCTTCACCTGTTTCAACTGTGTATCTATCTCTTATATTTTTGATTTTACTGATAGCATTTGATCTTGCAAGAGGTGTTTTGATAATAGAAGATTTTTCGATAATAGCGGCAAGTATTGCTTGTCTAATCCACCAGACAGCATATGATATAAGCTTTATGCCTTTATCTGGCTCAAATCTATTGATTGCTTCAATTAATCCAACATTACCCTCACTGATAAGCTCCAAAAGAGTCAAGCCTCTTTTTTGATATCCAGCAGCAATCTTCACCACAAATTTTAGGTGTGCAGTTACAAGCTTATTTTTTGCTTCTTGGTCTCCATTTTTTGCTTTTATTGCAAGTTCAACCTCTTCTTCTTTTGAGATGATTGGAATATCTTTTATATTATTCAAATAACTTTGTAAAGCATCGTCGTTTAATACACTGCCCATGTTTTCTCCTAAAGCCCAATTAAAAATTCTCTGGGGTTTATAGCCACACCTCGAACTCTGTATTCAAAATGCAAATGAGGACCACTTGCATTACCTGTAGAGCCAACAGTACCCAGTATTTGACCTTGTGTTACATCTTCTCCTGCATTTACGAAGTTTGCATCATTATGGCTATAAACTGTCATTTGAAAGTTTTCATGCTCCACAATAATAACATTTCCATAGCCTCTTTGCACACCAGCAAAAACAACTTTACCTGGCAACACAGCGTATATAGGGGAGCCTGTCGGTTCGGCAAGATCAATACCTTTATGCATTTTGCCACTACGCATTCCAAATTCAGACACGATATTTATTCTATTTACAGGCAAAATTGGAGTTTTACTATATGTCGTTTTGGGTTTTTCGTATGGCTTAGCTCGCTCGATATCTTCTTCAGTATGCAAGCCAACAGGGTCTCCAATATAAACCCTTTGGCCTTCTTTTAAAGTCACACTGCTAAGTTTATTCCATTTTTGTAAGTCTTCAACAGAAACATCATAAATGCTTGCAATCCTATATAGTGTTTCACCTTTTGCTACAGAGTGGACGGTTACAGATTTAATTGGCTTTGACTCTTTTTCAGCAGGTGCATCTTCTTGTTGTTCAATCTGACCAGGCTCAAGCCAAATTCTTTGCCCTTCTCTGACATCAAAATCGTTAAGGTTATTATAATCTAATAAATCAATGATATCAATTTTATAAAGCGTCGCCAGCTCAGATAATGTTTGATACTTCTTTACAATATGATATTTTGCGGTTGTATTGGCAGTTTGTTGACCACCAGTACTTATAGTATTATTTACATTTACATGTGTGTTTGTGGGTATTTTTATTTTTTGTCCAACTTTTATAATATCATTATCAAGATTATTTAATGCCATAAGCTGATCTTTGCTAACATTATGATTGAGAGCTATTCGATACAAATTATCACCAGCTTTGACGATATAAGTAAAATTTTGTGCATTGCTGTTTGCATTTGATGCAGGTGCGACTTGTTCTTTTCTTACAATAATTACCTGACCAATTGCAAGATTGTCAGACCGCAAATTATTCAATTTACGAAGTTCACTAACACTTATATCGTGTTTTCTGGCGATAATTGACAGATTATCACCTGCCTTTACTTTATAAGTTTTTGGTTTAGCATTCGCATATTCTACATAAATAATTTGTCCAACTTTTAAATTATCTGATTGAAGACTGTTAATTCTTTTTAAATCATCGACAGACATATTGTATTTTTTACTGATTTGATACAAATTATCTCCTGCTTGCACAGTATGGTACTTTTCTTGAGAGTAGAGAATATGTCCATAAAACATTATCGACAATATCAAAACGAATGCATATTTTTTTTTAATAACTAACTGTAAAATCATTATATTCCTTACTAACAAAAATATCTTCATATGAAATTTTCATAACTTCTGCACGAGAAGGTCCATCCATAGCAAGCATGATAAAGTCATGCATATTTTGTTTGTCACCCATTGCAAGTATTTCAATACTACCGTCATAGAGGTTTTTCACATAACCTTTTATATCAAGCTGCAATGCTTTCTGATAAACAAAATGTCTAAATCCCACACCTTGTACACGCCCTTCAAGTGATAGTTTAACTGCGTTTGTCATAATCCTCCACAATATTTTTTTTTGACTATAATCTAATCTTGACATTTTGTCAACATATTTGATGAATTAATTCAATATATTTATCTTTATGTGTATATAACTTATATTTTATTCTTTGTTACAAAGGGGTTTGGGTTGTAAAAGACAGTGCTTATCAGTCATTTACAAATCTATATATTTTTTCATCTGGGTAATGAAACAAATAATTAGTACGAGCTTTTTTTTCAATTTCTTCGGGATCGTCCTTTAGGCGTTCATTGTCAACTTGAAGCTTTTCATTTTCTTTTTGCAATAAAGATACTTCCGTATTTAATCTTTTGAGTTCTCTTTTGATAGAATGCTGTTTTAAAACACAATTATCATTTATTACAAGCATATCGACAAAAAAATAAACAACAATGAAAATAATGATAAAATGCATTATCTTTCTTATACTGTCTTTATGTTTTTCAACTAATCTTTTCAACATCTTATTACTCATCCTTCAAAGAAATAAACGTTCAGCTTTGAAAAGTCCAGTTCATCGAGCTTTATATGATTTTTAGGTACTTTTATAATGTTTTCATAGAATGAGCAAAATTCTTGAGGGTTCGAAATATCGACTTTACCTCCTTTTGTTTGGTAGTGCATTGGCATCAAGATACGTGGTTTAATCATCTTTACAAGCTGTTTTGCTTCTTTGGAGTCAATCGTATAAGTACCCCCTATTGGTATCATTAGTATATCAATCATGCCAATTTCTTTAATTAGATCATCGTCAAGCAAGTGCCCTAAATCACCCAAATGCAAGATATTTATATTATTGGCACTTAATTTAAAGATGATATTCTCTCCTCTAAGAGCTCCTTTTTCTTTATCGTGATAAGTTTGGTAGCCTCTTATTACAAAATCACCAACTTTATACACGCCTATGGTTTTAATTTTTACAAAATCACCATTTATTAATGAAAAGTTATTATGGTCAAAATGATCGTGTGATGAACAAACTGCATCAGCTGTCAAGCCTTGTGGAAGCGGATAGCCAATATCTTCGTATGGGTCAAGCACAATACTCGTTGTTTCTGTTTCAAGTCTCCACATCGAGTGGTAAAAATATTCAATTTTCATTTTAAATCACCTCAATCACATACTTTCTTTATTCTACAAAGCTAATTATAAGAAACAAAGTTTTTTTGTAAAGGAAAAACTTTGTAAAATAGCATATATTTTATAATAAGTGCCCAAAGCTTACTAATAGAGCCTAAACCAGGCACTCATATTTTTTTACAACTCATGAGAATCTTTACACAAATGTCAAGAATTAGAGATATTTTGTTTGCAAATTTCTGATTTTAAAGCTAAAAACCATCAATGCA
>JAJBBH010000113.1 GCA_020532185.1 Candidatus Cloacimonadota bacterium
ATTCCATTTCGATATAATACTTCCCATTACCAAAAGACGTTTGTTTCCCAACCTGTATATACTCGCCAATCTGCAATATCTCAACTAATTCTGGATGTGGTTTCTCAATTACCAGGCTACCTATCAAACCGCCAATACTCATCTTTTGTCCCTGTCTATTAGACTTTCGAACTTTTTCTTTCCATTTAAAATCATGCTTTATTTGACTTTGCAAAAATTCAGGCTTTAAAGAGTAAATATGCTCATCTTCTGTAAAATGCTCCTGAATATATTTTAGTCGTCGTATTAAAGCATTCAAAAAAACTTCGAAGTTAAATTCTCCTACAAATCTACCTTGATATTTCATTCTTAATGGTGTTTCAAAATGGAGCACGATTTTCTCAATATTCACAGCTTTACTTGCCTCCATTTTACTCGCTTTGATAGCACTAAAATCTCTATTATTTCTATCTAATATTATTTTATTGTTTTGATCAATAATTCTATCCAAAGTAATAAAGTGTCTCCTGCCTCTCAAACGCAAAGGTCGTTCTTCTATTTGCAGAATAGGCAATAAAACTTTGTCATAATGTTGAGATAAAAACCCCAAAAGTATAAAATGAACCTCTATTTGCTTTTTATTATTTTGATTATGGTAAATAATATATGGTCGATACTCGTCATTTGTTCCATATCTTTTCTCAAATATTGCATAATAAGGGCATTGTTCAAATGTGCAATCTTTACAATTAATATTACGTTGTAGGCAATAGCTTCTTTTTAAATTCATACCCCAAATCCCTCTAATTGCGGAACTTAAGTCGTCATCGAGTATAGCTAAATCCTCTACTCCAAAGTAGCATTTTAAAACACAATATTCCATGTCGCCTCCGAGCCTTTAATCTCTTGAATACAACTTTAGCAGAATAAGAAAATCTTGTCAATATAAATATTCATATTTTTATTAAAAAAATACTTGACTTGCTTTTTAATTATGGTATACAAAAAATAAAATAATGATTTTGGGGTGTTCATGGAGAATTTAGGAAATATTGAAAAGAACTTTAATCAGTTAATATTAAGTGATGATTATGCGAGTGCTGGACTTTTGATCGACGGTTTGTTTAAGTCTGGAATCAATGAAACAGATACTTTAAATTTTTGCAAGAAAGCATATGAAAAACTTGGCAACTCTGACAAGGTTATTAACTGCATTAACCTTCTTTTAAAAGATAACAACACTAATGATGAGCTTTTTGCAGAAAGAGCAATTATTTATTATGATCAAGGAAAGTATAATCTATTTGAAAAATCTTTGCTCACAGCAATAGATTGTAAACCAGATGAGTTTTCCTATTATCAATCACTTGTAGGATACTACAAAATGCGCAAACAGTTCTTTGACGCTGTAACAATAATGAAAACTGCATACAGACATATACCAACAGATGAGTGTAAAATTGAATTGGATTCTGTATTAAAACTACTACAAGAAGATACAGTAGATATAGACTCTCAAACAAACAATTCCAAAACGAAAGGAATAAACATTGAAGATCAGCTTATTCTTGACATGTTAAATCTATTTACTGGCAGAGAAAATGTTTATGCTCGACAATGGAAAGGAGACGATGATAAATCTGGTTATGTGCCCGTACGTGAGCCGCTTTCATTCTATGAAATGAAAAACCATTTATTAGGACAAAATACTTTAGGTGTGTATCAGCTTGATCTGGCAAATCAAGTTAAGTTCCTGGCTATTGATTTAGACGTAAATAAGTATGCACAAAAGCAGTATCATGAAAACCAACGTTTTAAAGACTTTGTTGATAAAGGCTTTAGAGAAGTATGTAATCTAATAAAGGCTGCTCTGGACAATTTTAACATACCTGTATATATCGAAAATAGCGGCTACAAGGGTTTTCATGCATGGATATTCCTCGAAGAAAAAATCAATGCAAGTTTAGGATTATTATTCTTAAAAAAAGTAAGAACTTTCATCGATGTTGGAAAATACCCAATTCAAATAGAGCTATACCCAAAGCAATCAAAATTAAATCCTGATCAGATAGGCAACTTAATTAAAATACCTTTAGGAATACACTTGAAAACTGGTAATAGATGCTGGTTTGTTGATAATAACTATAAAAATATACAAGATTATAGTATTATATCAAGAATCAAATTAGCAAAGGTAGAACAATTAATTGCAGCACTTAATGAATGGAAAGGCGTGCTTGTTGAAGAACCTCCCAAAACCGCCCAACAAAATGACAAACACTCTGATCAATACATACCCCCCATTGTTGAAAAAAAAATACAATTGGAAACACATGCAGAGTACCAATGGCTCATCTCAAAATGCTATGTTTTACGTCAAATTGTTGCACAAATAGAAACTAAATTCGAACTAAGCAACCAAGAACGCCTCACATTATCATTCACTTTAGGTCACTTATCTAATGGAGCAGAAATAGTTAATATGCTGTTAGGAAAGTGTATCAATGTACCTCAAGATGCATTTTTAAAGAATAATTTTTCTGGAAATCCCGTTAGTTGCCCAAAAATTAGAGCCAGATTAACCACACTCGCAGATAAAGAAAAATGTAATTGCCTATTCTCTTCTCTTCTTAATACTTATCCAAATCCACTTTTACATCTCCAAGACTTAAAACAAACAAATATCAACGTTAATCAAATCGATTCTGTAAGACTGTTAAGGCTAATTGAAAATTACTTGAATACAAAAAAAGAGTTTAATGAAATAAAAAAATCCATAGAAAACCAAGAAAACATCATTTTAGACTATTTAGAGCATGCAGGTTTAGACGAGATCGAAACTTCTTTTGGGGTATTGCAAATTGACAATACAAACAATAAAAAACAACTATCATTACGGTTATAATCAACATGAGTATCGTTTACATAACAGATCAAGGCTCTGCTCTTTTTAAAAAGGGAGAACGTCTTTATTTAAAAAAAGCTGACCAAATAATTCGCTGGATTCATACAAAAGATATCGAACAACTAATTGTTATGGGCAATATTGCACTGACTTCACAGGTTATTACATTCCTATTAAAAAAGAGAATTGACACGGTTTTTTTATCTTATTATGGGAAATATAAAGGTCGATTAATAGGTGAATTTGGCAAAAACATACAGCTAAGGATTGATCAGTTTAGTGCTTTTAAAGACAACGAGAAGGCACTATACTTATGCAAAAAATACATTATGGCAAAAGCCCTAAACACCCTATCTTTAATGAGAGTATATCAATATAGAACTTTTAGTGATCTTGTAGCAAAAGCTATTATGCAAATAAACGCATTTACAAATTATGACATTATGAAAGCACAAAATATCGACGAATTAAGAGGGTATGAGGGTATTATTGCAAAAACATATTTCTCCATCTTCCCTGAACTTCTAAAAAACCCCGATTTCAAGTTCAACGGCAGGTCAAGAAGACCACCCTTAGATGAACCAAATGCTCTGCTAAGCCTAACCTATACTTTTCTAATGAATCAAGTTTTATCAAAAACTTATATTGCTGGTATGGACCCATATTTAGGCACTCTTCATCAAGCTGACTATGGTAGAATTTCACTTGCTTTGGATCTGATGGAACAATTTCGTCCTCTCTGTGATCAGTTAGTGCTTAAAACCTTGAACAGAAGAGAGATGAGAAAAGAGCATTTTGTTTACAACACATACATAAACAGTGAAGACAGCCCAGATGGTAGAAACCTACCTATAGCTTTAAATACAGAGGGAATGAAAAAAATTGTTTTTGCATTTAATACTATGATGAACAAAAAAATCTTTGATAAAAAAAGAAATGGAAAGTTTACTTTACATGACATTATGCAAGAGCAGGTTTACTCTCTTTGCAGGTATATACAAAATAAAGATGATTATGAAGAGTTTTACTGGCAATCTGATTAATAAAGGAGTTTAAGTGAGAAAGTTTTATCTTATTGCTTTTGATATTTCTAACGACAAAATAAGAAGAAGAGTAGTCAAGCTATTGGAAAGCAATACTACTCGTGTTCAAAAATCTGTGTTTGAATCGTGGTTGACCGATAAACAGTACATAGAATTAAAGCATCAAATCGACAATTTAATCGACTATTCAACAGATTCTGTCAGATATTATAACCTATGCCAAAACTGCATACCAAACATCAGAGTATCTGGCTTTGGCATATATACAGAAAAGGACGAATTAATAGTATTATAAGGAGTTTAAAATGAAAAAATACGCACTTATTGCCCTTAGTCAGCAGTCAATTCCAAATATCTTATTTATCAAAAAATTTGAAACAGAGATTGACCATTTAATAATAATTGGCTCTGAAGAGGCTGAACGAGATTTTAATGCTAAAGAAGTTATAATGAACTTTATTGATAAAAGTAAAACTAAGATTGTGTATATAAAAGTTCAAGCAGTTGATTTTCATGACGTTTTTACAAAATTAAAGAGTAAAGATTTTGCAAAAAAAGACTCTTTTTTAATTAACCTTACGGGTGGCACAAAAGCCACAAGCTTAGCTATATATACCTATTTCAGATACTATTCTAATGCATCCTTTTACTATTCTCCAATTGGGAAAAATAGCATTTATAAATTAAATACTTTAGAAAACCCAACACATGAAAATCTCAATTATAAGCTTTGTGTAAAAGGATATTTAAATGCATATGATATAAGTATACCAAATAAAAGCTCCAAAACAATGGAAGATAAAGAGGCTGCTATAAAAATGTATAGCATATACAAAGATCCGAATCACTCATTTAAAGATGATACTAAAGTTTTATACGATATTAATGGTTTTAAATTTTCTTTTAAGGGTAATGATATAAAAAAGCAATTAGGCGACAAAATAAAATTGAACCAATATTTTATTGATAACAAAATCGATGGAGTAACGTTTTTAAAAAGAATACATGAGCTAATCAAGGCTTTAGTTGGTAAAGAAGTAGATCTAAAAACCAAATGGATAAAATACCTAACTGGTGGATGGTTTGAAGAATATATTTATCACCATCTCCGCTCTTTTAATGTTACAGACATAAAAGCTAATTTTCATTATGAAACAAAAACAGAAGATGGTAAAACTACAAATGAAATTGATATTGCTTTTACTCATGAAAACAAGTTTTATGTTATTGAATGTAAAACATCATTGGAAACAAAAGAAAAAGATAATATTGCAAATGATACAATATATAAGCTTGATTCCCTGAGCGGAAAAATGGGACTATCTGCAAAAAAGTTTTTATTTACACTTGATAATGAAACATATGCTAAAGAAAATGTACAAAGTAGATTAAACCACAATAAAATAGAATCACCGCATCCAGACAACCTATCCCCAGATAAAATCGACAAAACATTAGAAGATTTATTCAAAATAAAAAAGCTATCATAAGACCAATCCTCCTTCAAACCAACATCACTAACTTTTTTTTTAAGTTGATTAAAATTCTTCTTGACAAAAAAAGACATACTACAATTATGGACATATGTTCATAAGTAAATGAACATGAGAATATATAAAGGAGGATACAAATGCCACGTGGAGACGGAACAGGACCTAACGGTCAAGGACCAATGACAGGACGCAGAATGGGCGATTGCAACACAACAGGTAACATAAGAGGCGGATTCTTCAGAGGAATCGGATCTTTTTTGGGTTACGGCTGTGGTAGAGGTCGCGGAAGAGGATTTGCTGGCAGAGGCAGAAGTGGAGGTGGTTATGGCTTCCAAAATTTTTTCGATTCTTTTCCAGAAAATCAAATGTTGACTGAAGAACAGCAAAAAGAAATGCTGCAAAACCAGAAAATTCGTTATGAAAATGACTTAAAGAGGATTAATGAAGAACTTGATAAGTACAAAGACAATTAATTTTTTTTTAATAGAGGATAAGAAGTAATGCAACCAAGACAAGGGCGTGGAAGACAAGGGAGACCAAGAAAAGGAAGGCGTGTATGTTGTCTACCAGAGAATACAAAATTTGGTATTATTGGCAAAAATGTTAATACTCAAAAGACAATATATTTACACGTTGAAGAATATGAATGCATTCGCTTGATTGACTATGAAAACCTAATGCAAGAAGAATGTGCCGAATTAATGAACGTTGCACGAACAACTGTTCAACGCATATACTTTAAAGCACGGAAAAAGATCGCCAGTGCCTTAGTTGATGGTCATATCCTAAAAATTGAAGGCGGCAATTATGAGCTCTGTGACGGAAGCTTGCAGAGCTTTTCTTGCCGCAAATGTAAAACACAACAAGAAAAAGATAAAAAGGAGATATATATGAAAATAGCAATTCCTGTTAATGATAAAAATATTGAAGGTGGCATATGTACATCTTTTGGCAGGGCACCATATTACTTATTTTATACAACAGATACAAAAAACTTTGAATACTTGGCAAATCCAGCAGCTGCAGCACAAGGCGGAGCAGGAATCAAAGCTTCACAATTTATAGTTGACAATCAGGCTGATGCTGTAATCACTCCTCGCTGTGGTGATAACGCCGCAGAAGTTTTAATATCAGCAAAAATTGATATTTACAAAAGTCAAGGTGAAGCAATACAAGAAAACCTAACAGCTTTAGAAAATAACAAGCTTGAAAAACTTGATCAATTTCATGGTGGATTTCACGGGCATCAAGGTTAAAACTATGAAAATAGCCGTATTAAGTGGAAAAGGCGGAACAGGAAAAACCCTTATTTCTGTAAATCTTGCAAGAGCCATAGGCGATGCACACTATATAGATTGCGATATCGAAGAACCTAACGGTCATCTTTTTTTTAATCCAAATATACAAAATACAGAAAACATTACAGTCAAGCTTCCAGTCATCGATCACGATAAGTGCACAGCTTGCCGTAAATGTGTGGATATATGTAGATTTAATGCATTAGCAATGATAGGGAATAAAGTAAAAGTTTTTGATATGATTTGCCACTCATGTGGTGCTTGTTCTTTACTTTGCCCTGAAAAAGCCATTACTGAAATAGATAACAGAATTGGCTATATACAGCATGGTATGTCAAAAAATGTCAAAGTAAGTAGCGGGTTTATGGATATTGGTATTGCAAACGGGATCCCATTGATAAAAAACTTGCTAAAAGAGTCAAAGGACAGCAAAGAATCTGTTATCGACTGCCCTCCAGGTAGTGCTTGTTCAGTTATGGAGAGTATTCAAAATGCTGACTATTGCATACTTGTTGCAGAGCCAAGTATCTTTGGAGCCCACAACTTACAGATGGTATATGACTTAGTTAAAATGTTTAAAAAAAAGCATGGTGTTGTATTGAATAAAATTATGGACGGCATAAATCCATCGGAAGATTTTTGCAAACAACATAGTTTACCAATCATTGCAAGCATTCCTTTTGATCAAGATATTGCAAAAACAAACTCAAATGGTGAGATTATTGTGGAAACAGATACAAAATACAAAGAGTTATTTGACCAGATATTTCTTAAGATTAAAGAGGAGGTCAAAAAATGAAACAACTATTAATCTTAAGCGGTAAAGGTGGAACAGGCAAAACAACGATAGCAAGTGCATTTATAAAACTCACTGAAGCAAAAGCTTTCGCTGATTGTGATGTTGATGCTCCAAATTTACATTTGCTTATGCCACAAGACTATCAAGCTGTTAAAAGTGACTTTTATGGGCTGGATAAAGCAAATATCGACCAGGATAAATGCTCTGCGTGCAATCTATGCTATGAACATTGCCGTTTTGATGCTATTATCAAATCAGATAATTCTTACAGTGTAGATTATTTTGCGTGTGAAGGTTGTGCTCTTTGTTATGAAATATGCCCTGCAAATGCCATTTCTATGCAAAAATGTGTAATTGGCGATTTAGAATTATTCAAATCAGATATAGTTTTTTCAACTGCCAAACTTAGAATGGGTAATGGTAACTCAGGACTTCTTGTTACAGAAGTAAAAAAACAGATGAAAGATAACAAGCTTGAAAGCACAGATTTAGCTATAATAGATGGCTCTCCAGGAATTGGTTGTCCTGTAATTGCCTCATTAAGCGGTGTTGATTTAGTGTTAATCGTTACTGAACCAAGTATATCTGGCATGAGTGATCTTAAAAGAATAGTACAAACCAGTCAAAAACTGCAAGCAAAACCAGCAGTATGTATTAATAAATTCGATACAAACTTGGAAGTCTCTGTAAAAATTGAATCATATTGTCAGAAAGAAAATCTGACTTTTGTAGGCATAATACCCTATGACGAACAAGTAATTAAGGCAGTTAATATGGGCAAAAACATTATTGATTATGACTGTAAAGCAAGTCAAGCGATAAAAGACGTATTTAAGAATACTATAAAACATCTATAAAAAGGAGTAATTTATGAAAATTGCAATAGCAAGTGAAGGAGAATTTGTAACTGAACATTTTGGGCATTGTGAAAACTTCAATGTATTTGAAACAAAAGATGGAGAAATCGTTAAGAGTGAATCAGTCCCAAATCCAGGACATAGACCAGGTTTTTTGCCAAACTTTCTCGGAGACTTGGGAGTTAATGTTATTATTTCTGGTGGAATGGGCGGTGGTGCTATCGATATTTTTAACGAAAGAAATATTGAAGTCATTGTTGGTGCAACAGGTAAAGCTGAAGACTTAGTAAAAAGCTATTTAAAAGGAGAACTAAAATCTACTGGATCTGTGTGCCATAGCCACGACCACCATCATTAAAATACTTTTCTTGACAAAGATAAACAAGAGCAGAAACATTCTGCTCTTTTTCATATATAACAAAGGCGGAAAACTAAACTTTTTCGCCTTTAACCATACAACATCCCGTTACCATCCCGTTACCATCCCGTTACTTTCCCCTTCATTCTCCAAGATAGCAGGAGGAGTGTATGAGGAATCAAGGTATAATAATCAGAAAAAGTATTAATCACAACATGCGTTTCCTTGCGTTTCTTTTGTGTTTGTATAATTTTATTCATAACGATGAGCCAAATTTAAACAGAGTCAGAATATACGTCTATCATTAAGGATTTGTAAAAATGCTATTTAAATGAGAGCAGCTTTTTTATTTCTTCTAAGATAGGCTCTTTAAATACATACTGTTTTGTCGCTATATAAGCAATTAATATCAGCCCAGCAAAGCAACACTGAACACTCAATAAAAGATAATCGTTTGAGACTATTTGCTTAAATATACTATTGAAAAGAAACCAGATAGCACTGATCACTATTAGCTTTAAAAAAAGCATTAAAAGCTTTTTACAAAATGTACGATTACAATAAGAAATTAGCCTAAATACAAGCCAATTAAAGCTTAAGTAAAGAAACACGGACGACCCAATAAACACACTCAAAACAAATGAGAAGCTTTGCTTTCTAAAAAAAAAGACCAAAATATTACTAATAATAAGTACTATAACTGACCAGTTAAACTCAATCTGAGGCTTCTTAAGTATTGCAAAAAAGCTACTTATCGGGTTCATTATAAACGCCGACATAGATCTTAAAAACAACAACAAGACAATCCATTTAATCTCTGCATAGTCTTTTGTGCCAAACAAAATAACAACCCACTCTCTTATCAGCAATGCATAGATTAAAAAAGCTGGTATGAGTAAGTTAAACTCGATATCATATAGTTTATCGAGCTTTTCTTTGTATTCGCATGAACTTATTTGACTAAACTTTGAAAAGAAAACCTGAGATAGTGACATTGTTATCAGACCTGATGGCACCATAACTAACTGAAAAGCAATAAAATAGTTACCTATATGTTCTGGTGCATAGTATAAACCAAGAATCAATACGGGCAGCTCTAAAAGCAACATATTTATAGTAGTTGCAGCACTTGAGAAAAACAAAAAGCTTATATTGTCAAAAAGAGTCTTAAATGACTCTATCAATATAGATAGTGTTTTAGTTAAAGATCTGCAAAATAGGTTTATAAGATTTAGATCAAGTTTTTTTATTATAAGAACTAATTCCAACAAATTTCCTGCATAAAAAATCACTATAAAAACTTTAATATCTTGATAAAAAGGGATAACTATCAATGCAAGTGCCGAATAAAATATCACATTCACAGTCTCAGCAATACTTAAAAACTTAAAGTCCATCTGTTTTTGAAAAACTGCTCTCAAATAGAGTCTCAATGCCTCTGAAAGCAAAAACAAAACTGAGTATCTGAGAAGAGTAGTCAGTGTGTCTGAGTTATAATGCTTGCCAAATAGTGGTGCAGTAAAGCTCATAATCACACTAATTAACAAAGTTATTATAAATATTGCAGGAGCCAGTTTTTTTAGTATTGAGTTATTTTTTTCAACGATATATAATGTTGGCGTACTAAACAATGATATGCCAGTAAAAAAGCTAATAATAAGAGCAAATTCTCGATATACGCCAAGCTGAGCTCTATCGAATATATTTGCAATAACTAAAAAAAGTACAAATGTAATTCCTCTACGGAGTAAACTTGTAGAGAAATTCCACTTAATAGAAGATAGTACAGAACTCATTCGTTATTGTCTTGGTAATCATAAATTGTGGTTTGACTTTCGTAGTCGCTTATCCCCATATGTTTATAGGCTTTATGGGTTGCTTTTCGCCCTTTGGATGTTCTTTCAAGAAATCCTTGTTGGATAAGATACGGCTCATATATCTCTTCAACAGTTCCTGCATCCTCACCAATTGCGACAGCGATCGTCTTAATACCAACAGGACCTCCACGATAGTTTTCTATAATTGTGGTTAATATCTTTTTATCCATTTCATCCAAGCCCTCATTATCCACATCGAGCATCTCAAGAGCTTTGTGAGCAATATCAAGGGTAATAATTCCGTCTCCTCTTATCTGAGCATAGTCTCGCACACGTCTGAGTAAGCGATTTGCAACACGCGGCGTACCTCTGCTTCTTTTTGCAATTTCAGCTGCTCCCTCTGCGTCAATCTTCACTTCCAACAGTTTTGCAGATCTTTTTATTATAAAGTCAAGCTGTTCATGATTGTAATAATTAAGCCTTAAAACAATACCAAAACGAGCTCTCAAAGGCTCGGTTAATAGACCTGCACGAGTAGTAGCCCCAATTAGTGTAAAAGGGTCTAAATCAAGTTTTACAGACCGTGCACTGGGACCACTATCAATAATAATATCCATCTGAAAGTCTTCTAAAGCAGAATACATATACTCCTCAACAATGTGATTAAGTCGATGTATTTCGTCTATAAAGAGTACTTCTTTATGCTGTAAATTTGTTAAAATACCTGCCAAATCTGAAGGCTTTTCTAAAACAGGTCCAGAGCTCAACTTTAGGGGGATTTTCATTTCATTGGCAATGATATTTGCAAGCGTAGTTTTGCCCAATCCAGGAGGTCCAAAGAGCAATACGTGGTCAAGGGATTCACCGCGTAACTTGGCGGCTTGTATGGCTATATCGAGCATTTCTTTGATGTTTTCTTGTCCCACAAAATCTTGCAAACGTTGTGGTCTTAACGCCCTATCAAACTCTTTGTCGTCACTTATTGTTATTGCATCGGAAATTCTTTCTAACATTCACACCCCTGCATTATTATTCACAATTAAACAATATTCTTATCAAGTTAAATCTGTCAAGATGAAATTTGTTAAAGCTTATTTTAAGCTATTCTTATTTGTTGATTGACAATATTTTTAATTTAGAAAATCTGGCACTAAGAGGATCAAATGAAAAAAATAATATTTAGTATATTAATAATTATAGCAATAATTAGCAGTTTTTGTTTTGTAAATTTTAACAACAATAAGAGCCAAAATATCGAAACCAGTTTGACTGAACCTATCGATTCACTATTAGCTGTACGAACAAAACCAAATATCAACAGAAAAGCTACGCCTGAATTCGTGCAAGCAATTTATTTAACTGCTTATACTGTAGCTAATAACAGATTTGATATCATATTGCAAAAGGCAAAAATTGCTGGTATAAACACTATTGTATTTGACGTGAAAGAGATGCAAGGCTATGTGCATTTACCCATAAAAGATAATCCCAAAATAAAATACCTATCACAAGAAAACATATGGGATATCGAAGATATAGTAAAAAAAATTCATTCGTATGACATGGTTGCTGTTGCAAGAATCGTCCAATTTTTTAATATTGAAACGGCAAAAAAACATACTGACCTGTTAATCCAAAACAAAGAAGGTGGTTATTGGAGTGAAAACTCAA
>JAJBBH010000024.1 GCA_020532185.1 Candidatus Cloacimonadota bacterium
AAAAAGAAATGAAAAATATTATGCAGGAAAAAGAATAATGATTTGTTATAACAATAGAAAGGGGTTCACAATGAAGTGCAATAAAGTCAAAAACAGATTGAATGCTTATCTGGACAATGAAGTAAGCCTGCAAGTAAAAGAACGTATAGAACGACACATACTAACATGCCACGAGTGTCAATCTGAACTACACAAACTAAAAGCACTTAATAACCAGCTAAATATCATATTCAATGAAAACTTAAACGAACAGCGTCTTTGTGAACTTATCGATAAAAGTCGCTTTTTACCAAAACCCAAATCAAAAGCTGCTAATTTTGCAATAACAGCCGTTTCAATGTGTATTGCTGTAATCTTTGGCGCCTATATAAGCAATGCTACATTTAAACAAGTTGCAATTGAAAACAACAATTCTGTTAGCCTGAACACAGAGCTCGAAGAAAGCTATTACGACTACAATTCACTGTATGCATTTTTAGAGGAGGTCGATGAATGAGAAGAAATTACACAATCTACTTTTTATTGATTTCTCTTGTTTTTAATATTGCTTTTCTTGGGCATTATGTTTACAAAACTGTACAATTTCGCAATAAAACACAAAGCATTAATACTGCACCAACAACTCGGCAAAACTTTAGAGTAAAAGGTAAACAAAACTCAAACAAAAGAATTGACCCAACAATGGAAGAGATACGATTAAAAAACTTCGAACATAGAGTTAATTTCTTTAAAGAGCTTGCAAAAGAGGCTCCAGATTACCAAAAGCTTGAACTTTTAGCCGACTCACTAAATATTACTCAAAACACTCTTGAAAAGCAAACTACTAACCACTTTATAAAAAAAAGAAAAGCAATGAGCAGCGAAGACGCCCAACATTTTTATGGCAATCTTTACAATCACGCAGAAAGTGGTTGTAAGAGAATCAAAGAAAGACAAAAAAGGAGATCAGAATGAAAAGATTCTTACTAATTCTAACAATGATATTTATACTTTCAAGTATAGCATTATACGCACAAGATGGAAATAACAAGACAAGCAGATATAACACAAGAGAAAACAATTACACCAGCTTTAGAGAGCAGCTTAACTTGTCTGAACAACAAATCAACACAATGGACAATCTCAGAACAAATCATCAAAAAGATATGATTACAATGAATGCTAATTTAAAAACAAAAGAAATTGAAAAGCAACAAGCACTGAAAAACGATGATTATAAAAAAGCAAAATCTTTAAATAAAGACATTGCAAAAATCAAACAAGATATTGCAGATAAAAGAGTTGATATGCAAAAAGCAATGAAAGATGTTTTAACAGAAGAACAAAAAACTCTAATAAAAGATAATCCTCACTACATGAGGGGTTTTGGTTCTGGATACGGTATGCACAGAGATAGTAATTTTGGTAACCGCAACTTTAATAGATGCGGTTCTGGACAAAGAAGACCAAACAGAAGACCTTTGAACAATAGCTATTAACTCTCTCCTGAGAATAAGTAAGAGACCCTCCTCTCTCATTCCCAAAGAAAGGCACCTATGTGTGCCTTTCGCTATATTTACAAACACCTTTTAAAAAAAGTAAATTGCAACTGTTATGAAACTACTAATACGCACCTATTCAAAAAACATTTTTACCAAACAGACACCAACTACAAACAAAGCATCACTTTAATACTTAAAAACACTGCCATAAGTAAACTCTCGCAAAATAGAGTTGATTGGCACAAATTCATCTTGTATATCTTTCACATGCTCAAGTAATGATATCAAATCTTGTGCTGCATTATAGACAAGAGAGTATTTATTAATTGAAGCAAGCTGTGGCAAAACATGTTTTTTTAAGACAGCAATTTCATAAGTTAAGCTACTATTGAACATAAAGTCCACATTTTCTTGGAATGGAAATATGTTTTTATCTTCACCCTCACGTACAGCATCCCATCTCATGAGTGTCGCTTCAGCTGTATAACCTCGATAACGAAAGTCTCGAGCAATTCTTCTAAGCTTCCTAAAGTCTGTGGTTGCAATGCGATTATGTAGATCAATATTTAACTGATTGAGAGCACTAATATATATTTTAAGCTTATTTTCTACTGGTATTTCTGCTGTCAACATATCGTTAATACCATGAATACCTTCTAAAATAAGCACGTTATCAGCACGCATTTTAAGTTTTTCGTCACTAATTTCCCTTAAACCGCTAATAAAATTATAGCGAGGTAAAGTCACCTCTTCCCCATTTATCAAGGCAAGCAAATCCCTGTTCAATAATGGCAAATCTAAAGCATGGATTGTTTCGTAATCATAGTCGCCATCTTCTTTGCGAGGCGTCTGTATACGGGGCAAGAAATAGTCATCCAAGCCTATTATCAATGGAGATAGTCCATTTACTCTTAATTGTACTGAAAGTCTTTTTGCAAAAGTAGTTTTGCCAGATGATGATGGACCTGCAATTAACACAACCTTTACCTTATTTCTAACTAATATTTGATCTGCCAAGAAAGCAATTTTCTTTTCATGCAAAGCTTCTTCTGTTTGAATAAACTCACTTATTTGATAGTTTTCTACTAATTTATTTATATCTCCAATATTCTGTACTTTAAGAATATTTAACCATTTATCATGCTCTTGATGCACTGAAAACAACATTTTCGGCATTACAAACTTACCATCAATTTCGCATGTACATCTCTTTGGAAAGCGAATTACTAAACCTTTACTATACTGGCATAGCTCGAAGACATCAAGCAATCCAGTATGTGCAACAAGCGGGCGGTGATAATAGTCGTAGTAATTCTCACAACGATAAACATTGATTGTCTGTTTATGTCCAAAGTTTAGGTTTTTTAGAATATCATATCTTTTGAAAAAGTAAAAATACTTTGATGCCTCTTCTATGGAAAGATTTATCTGCTCGATCGGTAGTTTTGATTTTGCCAGCTCATTCATCTTCTCAGTTATTTTCTTTAGATCTGACTCTTCAATATTTTCTTTTGAGCTCTCCAATTCGCAATAAACTCCATCTCCAATTGAATGTTGCATTGTCATAATATATTTTGTACCATAAAGAAGGTAAAATGCCATATTAAATAGGAAAATAACAGAATCTTGATATATTCGATAACCTGCAGGAGTATCAAGAGGTACAACTTCTAAACAGGTATTTTGATTTATGAGCTTTGTTCCTGTAACATATTCATTATTGATTTTATATGCGACAATCTTACAAAATGGCAAAGTTGTTTGGTTCATTACTTCATTAATAGTTATAGCTTTAGAAAAAGAAAAGGACTTTATTGGCTTATTTTCGCAAGTTATTTCTATTTTTATCATTAATACTCCTTTTTAGTTTTGATTGATAATTATTATATAATCAGCAATACTCAAATCTACATCTGGTGATATAATTAGCTTTTCGCCTTTGTTTTTGATTACAGTGCTGATTACTAATGACTTTATATTAGTGCCCAACCTTTCAACAGTCCCCAGATGTGACTGGCTATGAAAGTCCCCATTATAATGTATGATACGCTGCTGCGAATTATCACTTAAGTAATCTCTAATCGACTCTGCCATAGTGTTATCTTTGACACATTGAGCTGCAAAAAGCCTATCAAGAAAATCCCCATGCATCATAGGGCTATTATCACCCATTAAGCTATAAAACTTATCTTTATAATGCCCATCATCGGTGTTCACTGATTTAGCTACCCATTTTTTCTCTTGAGCAGACAAACTATCTAAAACAATTAAACCATTTTTATTGACCAATGCTGCAATATAACGTGGAACATTAGCAGCAATAACATGCAAATTCTTTTCTTTAGCAAACTCAATTATTGGCTTATAATCTGTGAGATAATTGCCCCAAGCTCTACTGTTTTGCAAAAACTCTTCTTCTGATATTTCATCACTTAAATACTCATTTACAAAGCTTTGTGTATCCCTTTCAAACATTTCCATAGAAATAGTAATATCTTTATTAATCTTATAATATGCTTTTAGATACTCTATCTCAAGCCAATGAAGCAGAGCATTGTCATGAAGCTCTCCAAAAAATACCACATCTGCTTTTTGGCTTTCTTTAGCCATTTGTGAAAGCTTCACATACTTGTTTGTCTTTGTATTATAAATCTTGTAATCTTTTGTACTAAAACCAAATAGAGCACCCACAACCACAATTAAAACAAATAAAGAAAAGAGTCTCTTCATCTTCTTCTACCTCTCTTAACATTACGTTTAGACTTGCCTTTTTTTGTTTCTTCTATGAGGTTAAAATAAATATCTTCAGATACCATGTCAAGACGAACTTTCACTTTATCAGCCAGCTTATAAACAGACCCTGTTCGCCTGCCTGTGATTACTTTGAGTCGATCATGCAATTCATAAAAATCACTTTCAATATTCATATATTTAACCACACCTCGTACAGGCATATCATCAAGCTCAATAACCATCGCAGAATTAGTAAAAGTAATAATAATCCCAGTAAATATCTCGCCAACTTTCTTTTTCATGAATGATAAAAGAGTCTTTTGTTCCATAGCTCGCTCCGAGTCATCTGCAACAACTTCTTTCTTTGTGGCAATGCCAGCATACTCAAAAATAGCTGGAGGGCTCAGGGTATATTTACCTGTCTCATAAACAGATTTATTAAAAACATATTTCTTCAACTGTGCATGTACAACTAAATCACACAAGCGACGAATTGGCGATGTAAAATGTGTATAAGTTGAAAGAGCTAAGCCAAAGTGTGCTATACGTGCTGTTGAATATTTTGCCTTTTTCATGCTTCGCAAGACCATTCTATCAAAGACTCGATGATAGTCTATTGTTGGCAAGCTGTTTAATACATTTTGCCATGTTTTATTATTGTTATCTTCTATTTTAAAGCTTATCTTATGAAACTTTAATATTGCTTTAATTTTCATTAAATCATCATTATCAGGTTCTTCATGTATACGGTAAATTGTAGTATCAGCCTGCTTTGTAAGCGTTTTCGCAACATATTCATTAGCAACAAGCATAAAGTTTTCTATTAGCTGATGCGATTCTGTTTCTCTACTTCTTTTTAAATCAACAAGATAGCCTTCATCGTCATATATATATTCAACTTCTGGCAAGTCAAAGCCAAGATATCCTTTTTGTACTCTTTTAGCTTGTAATTGTCTTGATAGTTTTCTCATTATTTTCAATGTATGAGCTATATTTTCATCTATTTCATGTTCTTTATTATCAAAAAGTAAATCAACTTCTTCATAGCTAAGCCTCTGGTCTGAACAAATAATACTTTCTTTAATCTCTTGAGAGATAATCACTGCATTAGAGTCAAATTCTGTTATGACACTGACAGTTAGCTTTTCTTCCTCTGGTCTTAGCGAACAAACTTTATTAGAAAGCACTTCAGGCAACATAGGAATGACTTTTTTAGGGAAATAATAACTGTTGCCTCTGTTGAGAGCTTCTTTAAAAATCGGACTATTAAAACGGATATAATGGGCTAAATCGGCTATATGCACATAAAGCTTAAATCTATTATTATCTAACACTTCAAGTGAAATTGCATCATCATAATCTTTTGCTGAAATAGGATCAATTGTAAAGGTTAAAAGATCACGCAAATCCAGCCTATCTGAAATATCTTCCTCTGTTATCCGATCTTGCACATTGATTGCCTCTTTGAGAACATCCTCTGGAAACTCTAAGGGCAAATCAAAGTCACGAATCACAGCCATCAATTCTACTTCAGGCAAGCCACTTTGACCCAAGACTTCGATAATTTTACCTGAAGGTAACTGGTTCATCAATCTGTTTCCCCAATTGTCAATTTCAATAATAACTTTCTGTCCAGCGAGATTAGAATCTGGTCTAATTACTTGAAATGGCGTATGTATCTTAAGGTTATCACATATAAATAAGTCTTTTTTTGCTATTTGATCTACAACTCCAACAAATTTATTAGTTTTTCTCTCTACAATTTTTTTAATTATACCTAACTTTTTAGAGGCTCTCTTCTTTATAATTTCTACTTCAACAATATCTTGATGGTATGCAGTCAAAGTATCTTCACTTGATATCATGATATCATCACCATCATCCATAATCACATATGCAAACGACATATTTCTTGCCAAAGATGTAGCATCAAAAGAGCCTATCACAGTTTTCTTATCTTTTACAATTTCTTCTGCTGGCGAGTCTTTTTCAATACTTTCGGCAACATCACTATGAAGGCTGTATTTCTTGCCAATTTTCTCTATAACAAACTCTTGCATAAGCTCATTGAGCACGCTTTGCACGTCTGCTTGTTCTGTCTTTCTTAAGCCAATAGATGACACACATTGAAATGCTGTATATGATTTATTTTTATGCTTTTTAAAGAACTTCATTAAACGTTCTTTGATTATTGCTTTTTCCAACTATTCTCCATTCTTTCTTACAATATTTAATACATCAACCAAAAACTTTATAACTGGATCAACCTCTCTTTCAAAAAAACAATAATAGCCTCTCGTTCGGACTGATCTTTTGAGAAACGTATTGATTGTCCACGAAAAGCATCAAGCCTCGAGACCTGTTTAAATGTGCTCAACATAATCCCTTTCTTATCAACATAAAAGCTACCATAGTCAGAATATCTTTTTTCTATTTTTACAATTGGATAACGAATTATCAAATGATATTCATAAAACTCATACTTAGTTGGCACAAAATATGGGGCAATCCCAATGAATAGTATTAACACTCCCAACATATAATACAATGGTTGATCCCAGTTTACCACAGCTATATTCCACAGTATATAACCCATAAAAAATAAAAACAAAACAAGTATTATAGACTTTTTGGGAAAATCTATAAAAGGGAAAGAAAACCACTCAATAACGGGTTTATTTTCATCTTTATTCGACATTTTGTATTTGCTCCCGACATTTTTCTATTTCTTCTTTGATGCGTAAGATATGCTCAAAACTCTTTGTATCGCTATACTTTGCAGATATAGTATTAATTTCTCTTTGTATTTCTTGAAAGATAAAGTTTAATGATTTTCCTGCATCAACGCCATCTCCTTTTAATCGTTCATCAAACTTCTCTAAATGGCTCTTGATTCTTATTAATTCTTCTGTGATATCATTTTTATCAAGATAGATTACAAGCTCAAGCATTAATCTCTTTTCCAAGTCTTCGCCAATGCTATCTTTTAAAATATCTTCAACATTTGCTTTCATACTTTCAAAACTCTTAACTTTGAACTCTGGAATAGACTGCTCGATAAATGTCACAGACTCTTGTATTTTTCTATACGAATCTAAAAAGAATTCGTGCAGGCTATAACCCTCTTGTATCGCCATTTGCTGATGCTTTTTAATTGCTTCTTCGACAGTATTCAATAGTGTTTCCAAAAATGCTTCATCATATGATAAACTATGAAAAGACAATACATTTGGCTGCTCAATAATAGTTTCAATAGTAAGGGGTGATTTATCACCAATTATCTCTTTAGCATGCTTTAGCAAGGCAGCAAAGGCTTTGAGCTTGTTTTCATCTAATTGATAATCAGGGATACGCTTATCACAAAAGTTTATTCTCAGCTCAACTTTTCCTCTGCGTATATATTTTGACACAAGCTCTTTTACGTTATTTTCAAATACTAATAGCTCTCTGGGAGATGACATCTTCCAATCAAAATACTTGTTATTTACGGTTTTTAATTCTATTTCGATATCAAAATCATCGCTATGAAGCTCTGCATTACCAAAACCTGTCATACTTTTCATTATCACACCTCGTTAAATTACATCTTTTACTGAAAAACACGATGAAAAGATGGTGCTGGAGAGGGGACTCGAACCCCTATGAGAGTAATCTCACTAGAACCTGAATCTAGCGTGTCTGCCAATTTCACCACTCCAGCCTCTATTAGATTATTTTTTTTAAAAGCCATTTTTAGTCAAGTTTTTTATTCAAAGTAAAATAATATCTGTATTACACTGCATCAAAAGCAAGCTTTCAGACACTAATTTAGTCCATAAGAATAAATAAAAGTAATAACCCTCATCTTATCCATAAGTGCATTATTCGTTATTATGGGCTTTTCAGCTGCTTATCAACAATTACAGAACCACACTTGCCACTTTAACTTTGATATGAGTATAAAACCAGTATAAATATAAATCTTTATTTACAATTTTGATTGTAATGCAAAATTCATTGTTCATTGTTCTATTCAATTTCATTACTAAGAAACTTGGGTGCTGATTCTTCTGATGAATCCTATTTTTATTACTTTTGGAGAACTAAACCACCCCCTAACAACTCCCCTATAATCCCCCTCATTCTCCAAGATAGCAAAGGGATGGTAACGGGATGGTAACGGGATGGTATCGGAAAGCTCACAGTTTTTCAAAAAGCATGATTAGTGTTTTTTAGAGAATAATCAGATTTTTTATTGAGGCTCACTTAATACAAATAATGAAATACGCTTGACAAAATAATAATATTTTTACAGTTTGTAAAGTGAAAAAGAAGTTGTTTTAAAAAGGAACATTTAATGAGTTTAATTGGATTAGAAGATATAGGGCATGAGTTTGCTGACAAGCTTATTTTTAAAGATATAAATCTTGTCATAGACACAAATACACGAGCAGGTTTAGTCGGTAGAAACGGCTCTGGTAAATCAACTCTATTTAAAGTGATAAGCGGTGATATTCAAGCAAAATATGGCAAAGTTTCCAGAGCTAAAAAAGCAAAAATATCTATTCTGTCGCAAGAATATGATTTTTCCAGTAAAAATACAGTCTTTAGTTGGCTAAGCTCAGCAAGACAAGATATAATAGATCTTAGAAAAGAAGTTGATGATTTACACGAAAGACTCAGAACTGATGAATCAGAGCATTACTTGCAACAACTTGCAAATCTCCAACATCAACTGGACATAGAGGATGCTTATAACTATGAAAACTCGATAGAAACTATGCTAACAGTCTTTAATTTTGGAAAAGAATATTATGATAGACCTATTGATAGTCTTTCTGGAGGCGAAAAAACAAGACTGAGGCTAATCTATACTCTATTGAAAAAACACGATTTAATGCTTTTGGATGAGCCTACCAATCACCTTGATCTAAAAATGATTGATTGGCTTATTTCGTACTTGAAATCCAAAAACTCAGCATATATAATCATTTCTCATGATAGGCATTTGCTTGATAATGCTGTCAATCATATATATGAGTTAAGAGATTGCAATTTATTGTCTTATGGTGGTAACTTTTCTCTTTATCAAAAAGAAAAGGAAGATAGAAGAGTTTTGCAGGAAAAGCAGTATAATGCTCAACAGAAACTGATTGAAAGAACAACTGACTTTATCCAAAGAAATATAGCAGGGCAAAAAACTAATCAAGCTAAATCAAGACTTAAGATGCTGGACAAAATGGAGACCATCGCAAAGCCATCTGATGAGAAAAGTATAAAACTTCGTATTCAAACTGATAAAAGAAGCGGTAATGATATCTTTCGATTGGAAAATATAGATTTAGGTTATCCAAATAATATTCTTGCGAAAAACATTAATCTTCATATTCATTATCAAGATAAAATATGCATATTGGGACCTAATGGCTCAGGGAAAACAACTTTGGTAAATACGATGATTGGTAAAGTGCAAGCTGTTAAAGGCGAAGTTTGGCAGGGTGCCTCTTTAAAAGTTGGCTATTATGATCAAATAAGCCATGATTTTGATATGAATAGCACGGTAATTGATACTATTTGGCAGCTGGCACCATATGAACCAATCGGCTATGTGCTTGGCTATTTAGCAAAGTTTGGTTTTGTTGGCGATCAAGTTGATCAAATATGTGGCTCGCTGAGCGGCGGAGAAAAAGCGAGGCTGAGCTTGGCAAAGATTATCCATTCAAAGCCTAATTTACTCATCTTAGACGAGCCTACAAACCACCTTGATATTCCAATGATTGAGAGCCTTGAAACAGCTTTGCAAGAATATGATGGTACTATTATTTTCATCTCTCACGATAGGTATTTTATTAATAATATTGCAGAAAAAATATGGGTATTTAAAGATTGTACTGTTAAAGAATCTGTGGAGCCGATAGAAGAATTAATAGAAAGTATTATCATAGACACAGAAGAGAAAAAAGAAGCTATAAAAACTGTGCAGATAAAACAAGATAAGCCAAAGAGAGTTAATCCATTTATTATAAATAAGTTGCATGATGATATTATTGATTTAGAAAAAAAAATAGAATCAATAAAACAACAAATAGCTGAAAAACAACTTTCTCTATCTGACCCAAATACTTTTAATAATATGCAGAAAATCAAAGATATTAATTATGATATTGAACTATTTACCAAAGAATTAAATAAATTACAGAGTGTTTTGGATGAGAAAGAAACAACTTATCTCGAATACCTTGATCAATAGATAATGGAGAAATAATGAAAGTTGGATTTACAACATCTTTTCCAATGGAAGTAGTTGTGGGTGCAGGACACCAAGCAATAGATTTGAATAATATATTTGTATTAAACAATTCACAAGAATTGGTTGCAAATGCAGAGCGTAAAGGCTTTCCACGCAATCTGTGTTCATGGATAAAAGGTATGTATTCGACAATCTCGAGCTTTGAGATTGACGAGGTAATAGGCATTGTTCAGGGAGATTGCTCAAATACTCATTCATTAATGGCAATTTTGAAACATGAAGACACTCAAGTGATACCATTTTCATATCCCTATTATCGAGAATATGATCTGTTAAATGAAGAGATAGAGAGGCTTGAGAAGCATTATAATACTAATCGAGACAAAACCAAGAGAATTAAAGAAAAGTGTGATACTGTAAGAAAAAAGCTTATTGAACTTGATAGAATGAGCTGGCAAGACGGGCTGGTGAAAGGGATTGAAAATCACCTCTGGCTTGTGTGTTCATCAGATTTTAATAGTAATATTCAGCAATACTCTGAGGAGCTTGATGACTTTATTAAGTCAGCTAAATCGCGTAAGTTAAAAAAGGCTAAATATAGATTGGGCTTTGTTGGAGTTCCGCCTATTATACCAGACTTATATGGTTTTTTGGAGGAAAAAGGTGCAAGAATTATCTTTAATGAAGTGCAAAGGCAGTTTTCTATGTTTTATATGGAAGAAGACATTGTCAATCAATATTTGCGTTTTACTTATCCTTATACACTCGAAAAGAGAGTCGAAGATATAAACAAAGAAATTGAATTACGTGAACTTGACGGCATTATCAGTTATACTCAATCTTTTTGTCATAGGCAATTAGATCATTTACTGCTCAAGAAGTATTTAAAATGCCCTATACTTCAACTTGAAGGAGATCAACCTGGCAAGCTTGATGAAAGAAGTAAGATTAGACTCGAGAGTTTTTTGGAAATGATAGACTAAAAATATATGCATAAAAAAGTCTTTATTTTGACATCTTTTAATCAATATTCTCAAATAAACAATCTTTTAATATACAATTACACTTTGGATTTTGACAAAAATTGCAACTTTTTTAAAGTCTTTATAATCTTGTTATAAAATCTTTTATCATACTCATTCGACAAGTATTTTAGAAATAGTCAATAATATATCTTGACACATAAGCTATCCTTTCATAATTTGTCCTTTATATAGAGTGAAAGAAGCAAAGTTTATTGCTTTAAAACCAATCTAATATGTTTGGGCCTGTAACTCAGCGGTAGAGTACCTGCCTTTTAAGCAGGGAGTCGATGATTCGAATTCATCCAGGCTCACCATTTTAAATGCGACCCCTTCGTCTAGGGGTTAGGACTCCAGATTTTCATTCTGGCAACAGGGGTTCGAATCCCCTAGGGGTCGCCAAATTTAGATAACTAAGATATAACTAAAAAGTAACAGTCATTTTTTAGTTATACCTTTTTTTTTAATGCGACCCCTTCGTCTAGGGGTTAGGACTCCAGATTTTCATTCTGGCAACAGGGGTTCGAATCCCCTAGGGGTCGCCATTAAATTTCACACAATTACATGACCCATTCGTCTAGTGGCCTAGGACTCCAGATTCTCATTCTGGCAACAGGGGTTCGATTCCCCTATGGGTTACCATATTTAAAGCAGGGTTCCTGCTTTTTTTTATATTCAAAACAAAACCTTTTTTAACCGCATTTTGACTACGAGCAAACTTTGGCTTGACAAAAAACATTCATAATTATAAAAT
>JAJBBH010000004.1 GCA_020532185.1 Candidatus Cloacimonadota bacterium
AATGAAAGGGACCGCAAGGTCCCTTTTTCTTATTATCATTTATATTGTTTTAAAAAAAATAGTGTTTAAAGCCGCTCTGAGAGGGCTTTTGAAGAATTGTATGAAAAAAGTTTTGAGAAACTGCCAAAATCGGACGCATATATATAGAGAGGGTGATGAATAGTTTTTGTAATAATAAGAACACAAAAAAAAAGTAATAAAAAAATAAATGCTACTTGACATAAGATTGACAAAAATCATTTTGGTATTATTAGAGGTGAAAAATTATGAAAGACATTAAATTAATTGTATTGGACTGCGATGGTGTGCTGACCGACGGGAAGATTAGTTATGATAATAACAGAGTTGAATTTAAGAACTTTTCTGCGCATGATGGTCTTGGAGCTTTTTTATTGAGATTTACCGATATAAAGATAGCAGTTGTTACTGGAAGAAAGTCCGAATGCCTTGCCCAGAGGTGTGAAGATTTGAAAATAGATTTATTATATCAAAAGATTAGTAATAAAAGAGAAACGATAGATGCTATTTTAAGCGAATTGAACTTGTCTTGGTCCAATGTGGCATATATGGGCGATGATTTGAATGATTGGCCCGCTATGAAAAAAGCAAGGCTGAAGACATGTCCAGCAAACGCAAATAGCGTAATAAGAGATAGAGTTGACTGGATATCTCCACGTAATGGTGGTGATGGAGCAGTTAGAGATTTAATAGACTATATTTTAAGACAACAGGGTATTTATGAAAGCACTGTGGAAGCTTATCTCAAGCATCTTGATGCTGATAGCGATGCTGGTATTTAACGCCTGCGATTTGTCATCTAATATCCCTTATAATCGCTCATTAACAAAAGAGCCAGCTACAGAGACAATAGACTCTGTGTTTGTAGTTGCAACAGATGGTAACAATCTTGAATGGCTTTTACATGCTGATAAAGTTGAGAAATATCCCGATAAACAGTTTTGGAAAGCTTATAATGTGAAGTTTGAATCTGTACCTACTGATAATAGTGATCCAACAATTATGACAAGTAATGAAGCGGAAATTGATGAGATATCTAATAAGATTACAGGGAAGGGCAATGTTATTATTATTTCGCCAAATGGGCTTTTGAAGACAGAGTTTTTGACACTGAATAGATTTAATAACGAAGTATTTGCACCAGGCTTTGTTTATCTTGAAAAAGAAGATAATATAATCAAAGGAACAGGATTGACAACTAATGTGACTTTTGATTATGTTAATTTACAACAAGTGAGCGGTGAAGGAACAACAAGTGACGCTTTCTTTGAATAAAAATACTTTTATTAAAGTATGTGTATTTGTTATAATGGCTTTATGTTTAAACCTTTATGCAGCTAAGACTGAATCTCGTAATTATCGACTGATAAATGCTGATAATTTACAGATGAATAAGCATATGAACGAATATATTACTCAGTTGAAGGGTAATGTCATGTTTTATTATGGTGATACACAGTTTAAAGCAGATCAAGCTGAACTTTATGAGCAACAAAAGACTGTTATTCTAAAAGGAAATGTAAGAATAAAAGAAGATAGCTTGACTTTTTATGGAGATAATGCCTATTATTATCGCAATGAAGAATATATTAAAGCGATTGGTAGATGTGTAGTGAGGGAAGATCATACTGATAATACTTATCGAGAGTTAAAGGCTCAGAAAATTGATTTTTATCGTGAGAGAGGTGACCTTTATGCAAACGATAATGTGCTATTATTTGAGCAAAAGGATAACATATATGCCAAAAGTGGATACGCTCAATATAATACTCAGACAGGTTATGGCTATATGATTAAATCTCCCTTTGCATGGCAAAAAGCAAAGGACGACTCGCTGAGCATTAAAGCAGAGAAAATTGAGTTTTTTAAAGATAATAATAAAATGATAGCATCGTTTGATGTGATTAGTAATAGTAAAGATATGCATACAAATAGCGATTTTCTTGTGTATTATATGAATGAGGGAAAGGCTGTGTATCTTGGTAAACCAAAGATTTATTCAGACTTTGGAGATGCAGCTTCAGAAACAGTTACAGTCTATTTTGAAGATAATAAAATATCTCATGCAGAGCTCCAAGATTCTTGTAAAGTCGTCTTTGCAGAAGAAAAGGGAAAGGAAAAGAAAAACTGGATAATAGGAGATAAGTTAACAGTAAATTGGGAAAACGATAAACTTGTGTCATTTAAAGCAGTGGATAATGTCAGCTCATATATTTGGCAAGACCAAAAAAAGAAACAAAAGCCCATGAATAATCATGCAAAAGCAGAGGAGCTTGAGATATATTTTGATGAAGAGCAAAATATTGAAGTAATTAAACTAAAAACACAAGTAAAAGGTAAGTATGCATTCAAACGTAAATAATTGCAGTATTATAAGTCAAAATAGCATGAACGTTAATTATTTGAAAAATAATGGAATAGGAAGAAATATGTCAATTTATGTTTTTTTCATTGACTTATTTTTTTCTATTGAATTATAATGCACTCAATTGGAGGGATGATGTTGAAAAGTGTTAAATATTTGTTTTTTATTGAGAGAGAATTTCATTTAGTATTACTTTTGCCAATAATGCAATATATTAAAAAGCAAGGCTTTGGAGAAATGGCTATCTATCATTTTAGACCAGAACAAAGCCAGACAAGTATCTCCAATTATGGGCTTAGGAAAAATATATTAGAAAAGTATCTTGATTTTGAAGTTGATATTGTGAATGATCCGCATCAATATAAACCTGATATTACATTTATGGCAGATTTCTCCTATCAGTATGTTGAAGGATTAGGCAAAATAGTAAATATCGGGCACGGTACTATCTCTAAGGGTTGGTATTACTCTACAGGCAATATTAGCGTTAGAGAAAACTGTGCAGACTTGCTTTGCGTGCCAGGTGAAATACATAAAGCACAGCTTGAAACACAAGTTAAAATACCTATTGAAGTAACAGGCATGCCAAAGCTTGATAAAGTATTCTCTGGTGAATTGAAGAAAAATGAAATCTTAAAGAAAATGGGCTTGAACCCAAATAATAAAACTGCACTTTTGGCACCTACTTTTAATGATGAGTTTAGCATAATACCCTATTTAAAACAGCCATTGAGAAGCTATATTCCTGAGTTCTTAAACGTAATTATTAAGTTGCATGGTGTTACATCACAAGAAATTAGCTCTGCTTTTAAACAAATGGCAGCAAATAGCAATAATGTATATTTGTGTGAAGATTATGATATAAGCGAATGCTTTGTTGCTGCTGATATTCTTATCTCTGACATGTCATCTGTTATTTATGAATTTTTGGCTATGGACAAGCCTGTTTTGCTATTCGATAGCCCAAGACAAAAAGAGTATACGAACTATAATCCAGATGATATTGAATATAAGTATCGCGATGTGGGGCTTAGATTTGAGGATGTTAACAGACTGCCAGAGTTATTGTTTAGAGGCTTGACAGAGAAGCGTGATGGCGCAGTTGATCAGATAGCTGATGGATTTGTGAGCGTGAAAGATGGTAGCTCTGCTGCAAAAGTAGTTGTTGCAGCAAATGAATTGTTGAAAGATGAGAAAAAACGAGATATTCATATTGTGCTTATTGATAACAATATTACTAATACAAATCGTGTTAAACAACGCTTTGAAGATAGATTTAATATATCAGTCTTGCCTGCAGATAGTGAAAGAATTACATTTTTGAAGCTTAAAGAATTAGCAGACAATATAAACGAATCTATGATATTAGTTCATGATACTAACTACGAGATGAGCCCACAAATGCCAAACTTTCTGCTATCTCATCTTTTATTAATGAGTCAGACAGGATTAGTTGTACCTCTTATTTACAATGATGAGATAAGCTATCAGCAAGCAAAACTGAGGGTTAGGCTTAATAATGACTTGTCTTTGGGAACTATGGCTTTGCAACTGACTTATTCATTTGCAGGACAAAGCATTGAAATTCCTTTTGCAGAGCGAATAAGCTATGCATTTAAAAAAGATAAACTTGTTGAATTGGGTTGGTATGCTTTTTTAGGTAGACTCAAAGAGCAGGATTTATCTATTGAGTTAAGCTTTGACTCGATGATTTATCCATGTGCTGAGCCTGTGATAATGCATCATCAGGAGGCAGCTGATTCAAAAGCTGACTTTGTTTTTGCAAATGATAGTGAAGATGATTTGAAGCAAATGATACAAGACCATCCATTTGACGATGATAAAAAAATTGCACTTATAGAATACTATTATAAGAATGAAATGTGGGCTAATATTGAAACTTATGCCTCTATGATATCTTCTCATTATAAAGCTATGTGGTATTTAGCACGCAGTCTTGAAGAGAAGGGATCAATTGAAAAAGCATATAATAAACTGGATATTAATAAAATAAATATGATAAAAGAGCCATATTGGAAAGCAAAATGCTTTGCATTAAAGGGAAAACTATCAATGAAGTTGTCTAAGGCAATTGAAGCTAAGAATTATATAGAGCAAGCACTTTTTGTTGATCCAAAAAATGTCGATGCTTTGATTGTAAGAGCAGCTTATAATTTATTGAATAACGATATTCGGAATGCTGAGTCGGATTATTTGTTTATTCTAAGTATTGAGCCACAAAATCGACTATCGTTAATAGGCATGGGAATGATTAAGCTATTTAGTCAAGATTTTGTTGCGGCAGAAGATTATTATTTGTCAGCATTAAAACTAAATGAGGAGGACTTGGAAGCAATCAATGGTTTAGTAAAGTCAGTATGGCAGACAAGGCATTTTGAAAAAGCTATTAATGCACTTAATCTGTATTTAGAATTTCACCCCGCAAATCTTGATATTCTTTTTACCATATCTGGTATTTACTACGAAACAAAGCAGTTTAGCGAAGCGGTTGAGCATCTTGAAACAATTATGCTATTTGAAGAAGATTATCCAGGTGCTAAAGATTTGTATAATAAAATAGTTAATGTAAAAAATAAAGAAGGAGAGTAGATATGAAGTATATGAAACTGTCAATAATCGGTTTCATTGTTGTGCTGTTATTATCTGTATGTATCCCCAAAGAGATGCATGCGGTACCAAAAACAATCACTGATATCGAAGTAATCGATATTCCAAATGATGATGGTACAGGCTTGCAGATTATGTGGAAAGCATTACCCAAAGAGAGCAGAATTATTAGTTATCGTATTTATCGCGGAACTAATAAGGATACATTATTCTTTATTGGTGAAATCCCAATAAATGTGAAGACAGGTGCAAATTCAGAAACTATGAGCTTTTATGACAAAGACTTCAATGAGTTTTTAGATATTCGCTCACCAGGAAAATTAAAAAAAGAAAAAAAGGCAGGTCAAGATAGTCCTTTTTATCAGAAAATACCAAAAGACATGAGTATTGTGGGACCAATGCTCCAACATTATTCAATTTTGGGAGTATTGCCTAAAGATGAATTTTACTATAAAACAACACAGGTTGAACAAACCGAAGGCGAAGAAACCATAGTATACGCTGGTGTTAAGTCAAATCAGATAACAATGTTGAAAAAACTAATACCAGGCAATGAATACCATTACTCAGTAATCGCAGTTGATGAAAAAAGAAAGTTTTGGCCCGCAGACAAGATTGCATCTGGTATACCTATTGACAATGAGCCAGCTAATCCTACAGATTTTTACGCAACTTATGTAACTGATAAGCAAGTTTTGAATTTTGAATGGGGACATCCTCTCTCTTATGACGATATTTATACATACAAAATTTATGCAAAGAGCCCAGCGGAAGATAATATTGGTAAGCAGATATTTGAAACAAAGACACCTCAACCTTTTCCATCAGCTGATTATGCATCTATTAAATTAGATGACAATAAAGTCATCGATAAAAACGGCGATATATTGTATGATTTTGCAAAAAACAGTATTGATAAATGTGAGTTTTATCTTGTTTTTACTGATTATGCAGGTCTTAAAAGTACGTCAGAGCCAATTTCTGCAAAGCATATCACAAGTAATGACTTGCCAACAATTCCAAAATTGTATATAATTGACAAAAAGAATGATAAAGGTGATTACAATACACTATTTTGGGGCAAGCCTATTGCATATATCAATTCAGTGCAGCCAATATCCAAAGATAAAATTGTTATTGGTTATGATTATAATACAAATTGTAATTATAAGATTAATGAGATTTATTTTGATATTTATGATAAAGATTATAATTTGATAAAAAATGTTAATGAGTTTTTCCAAGATAATATATTTAATCTAAAAATTGATAAATGCATGGAAGAATTGGAAGAATTAAATGTAAAAATATCTTTTAAATATAATGGTAAAGTTGATCAAGATTATGTTATAGAACAGAAGCTAAAATATAGCCCTGAGATTCTAACACTAAAAGCAGGTCCCGTTTCTATTGATGGAAATATCTTGGAAAAATATACTTACACATTGATGAAAAAAACTCAAAACAATGAGATTTACCGCTCTATAAAAAAGGCGGCTGGTATTGAGCGTGAAAGCGATGATAAAGTAGCCTATGAGAGCAATGTGGTTAAGGGTGTTAGTAATTATGATTTGGAGAAAAATCTCTTTTTAGTTGATACAAATATCGATCTTGTATGGGATAAAGAAGCTAAATCAACTATCAGTACTTCAATCTATGTGTCTGAAAAAGATAAGACAATTGATAATATGAAAAAGCAGATTGAATCAGTCGAAGAAATGCTTAAAAAGGCAACAACAGACGAAGAAAAAGCTTATTATGGAGATTATCTCGTTCAGTTTCAAAATAGCTTAAAAGCTCTCGAGAGCAATAGCTTATTGCAAGAAGTGAACTCAATTACAAATCAAAAGAAACGTATGAAAAAAATCGCATCTATCCGTGAAGTAGATAAGAGATATTTTAACTACTTTATGATGATGAGCAACGGTAAAGCTTATGTCGTTGAAGATGATATGCAATTAGTTGATGGTGAGCTTGAGTACGTAATTCCAGCTCCTAACTGGTTTGACTTTGAAAAATTGCCTGCTTTGATAGCATCTTTACTCTTTGGCTTACTTGTATTCTTGTTCGTAACTTTTGCAAGACAAGGTAAAAACCTCTATGTTAGACCAATTGCAGGTATTGATGAAATTGATAACGCTATAGGTCGTGCAACTGAGATGGGACGACCAATCTTGTTCTGCCCTGGTCTTTCTGGAATTAGTGATGTGGCTACTCTTGCAGGCTTGTCAATATTAGGTAGAATCGCAAAGAGAGCAGCAGAATATGATACACGTATTCTTGTGCCATGCCGTGATTATATCGTAATCCCAATTGCACAGGAAATAGTAAGAGAAGCACACTACGAAGCAGGACGCCCTGACAGCTTTGATAAAAACAATGTGTTTTTTGTTTCTGATCAACAGTTTGCTTATGTTGCTGGTGTCAACGGTGTGATGATTCGTGAAAAAACAGCTGCAAACTTCTACATGGGTATGTTCTATGCAGAATCACTTATTATGACAGAAACAGGTAACGCAACTGGAGCAATTCAAATTGCAGGTACAGACGCTATTACACAAGTTCCATTCTTTATCACTACATGTGACTATACACTTATTGGTGAAGAATTATACGCTGCATCTGCATATCTGGCACGCCAGCCATTAATGCTTGGTACACTAAAAGCACAAGATTATGCAAAATTCTTTGTATTGCTCTTCTTGATTTTAGGCACATTGTTGTCAACATTCCACGTTACAGCAATAATAGATAAATTTCCAAATAAATAGGAGGATAGATGAAACGATCAATACCACTTGCGATAGTCATCACACTTGGATTTCTTTTCGTAGGATATGTCTTTATCCCACATAAAATATCAACAGATTTTTATGAATGGTATATGGAATGGATTAAAGCAATGTCACCATTTGGTGTCGTATTAGGTATTATGAGTATTGTAATGACTCATTCAGCAAGAATTCAACATAAGGTTCCAAATTGGCAATATTCAATTGTTACTTTAATAGCCATGTTCTTTACAGCGTATGCTGGTTTTGCATGGGGCACACAAGAAGGTACTCCTTTTATGTGGCTGTTTAAAAATGTTCAAATGCCGATGGGTGCCACAATGTTTGCATTATTAGCATTTTATATAGCTTCAGCATCGTATAAAGCCTTTCGTGCAAGATCAGCAGAAGCAACAGTATTACTTTTAGCAGCTATCATAGTGATGCTTGGGCAAGTTCCCGTTGGCGTAAGTATGTTTGGTGAAGGTATCAATGATATTACACATTGGATATTAAATGTACCAAATCTTGCATCAAAGCGTGGTATCGCTTTAGGCGTTGGGCTTGGTATGGTGGCTACTTCACTTAGAATTCTCCTTGGTATTGAAAGAACATACCTTGGTGGTGGTGAATAAGAAAGGAGAATGTAAATGAATATATTTGAACGATTACAAATGCTCGATCGTCGTTGGATATTCTTAGTGGTCGCTGTGGCTATTATTGTACCGCTGATTATACCTTTTAACTCAAAAACATATACAACTGAACCAACTGAAAAACTTTATAGAATTATTGACTCGTTTGCACCAGGTCCAGATGAAAAACCAATCGAAAAAGATAGAGCTTTATTATTGGTGTTTACTCACGATGCATCGACAATGCCAGAGCTTTTTCCAATGGAAATTGCTATTTTAAGGCACTGCTTTGCAAGAAACATTAAAGTCTTTACTCTTACATTCCTTCCATCTGCAGCACCTATTATGGATTATGCAATAAATACTGTTAAAGAAGAGTTCCCTCATGTAAAATCAGGTGAGCACTATGTTAACTTTGGCTACAAAATCGGTGCATTAATGCTTCCAATTATTCTTGGGATGGGTGAAGATATATCTGAGGCTGTTGATATTGATGCTGAGGGTAGAAAGCTTTCAAGCTTGCCTATTATGAAGAATATTAAAAACTATAACGAAATGAACTTGATTATGGACTTCTCAGGATCATCAGCAGGCGGAGCATGGATTGTTTATGCTCGTTCAAAGTTTGGTGCAAATGTCGGTGCTGGTGTAACAGCAGTGATGGCAGCAGACGAATATCCGTACCTCCAAACAGGTCAGCTCACAGGTATGCTTGCAGGTTTGAAAGGTGCAGCAGAATACGAGAAATTAGTGGAAGTATTCGCATTGAAGAAAAGAGAGTTTTCACGCGAGCTTTTAAAAGATCCAGAATATGACAATGCTATCACTAACCCTGATATTCCATACAAATTTAAACAAGCACGTATTGGAATGAATGCCCAATCTGTAGCACATATTATGATAATTGTCTTTATTTTGATTGGTAATATTGGCTATTTTATCACTAAATACAAAGAAAAACAACAAGGATAAAAGGAGGGAAAATGTTTGAAATGATTAGTAATTGGGTAGCAGCGTTTTTAACTCTATGTATATTCTCTTTTTTATACAAAGATAACCCATTTTATAAATTTGCTGAATACTTATTTATTGGTGTTACCGCAGGTTATACAATACCATTGACATGGGAAATGGCTTTTATCCCTTATGTTTATAGACCACTATTTTTACAACATAAATTTATATTACTCATTCCTGCTTTTATTGGTATCCTTTATATATTTACCTTCAATAGAAAGCTCAACTGGCTTTCACGTTATCCAATAGCTTTTGGAATGGGTATGGTTGGTATGGGTGTTCCTCTTTCTATGCATGCAAGTGTTCTTGTGCAAATGAGAGGTGCTATGATACCTATTGAAAATATAAACGCATTACTCGTGTTTATCGGAACAATAACAATTCTCTTGTATTTCTACTTTTCCAAAGCTCATACAGGAGCATACGGTAAGATTGTGAAAGTCGGTATCTGGTATATGATGATTGGCTTCGGTGCTTCATTTGGATATACTGTGATGGCACGTATCTCACTTCTTATTGGACGTGTGCAATTCCTTGTTGCTGATGTACTACATATTATAAAATAATGGCAGGGGTCTCCCTGCCTTTTACTATTTGGGAAAGGTGGTAAATAATGCGTAAACTTGTAATCTTTGTATTTCTTTTTTTAGTAAGTATAAGTCTTTTTGCAAATAATTCTTATGTTGTACAAAACCTTACTGTTTCTGATATCGAATACGACGACGGTGCAGGGCTTTTACTAAAATGGAAACCCCTTGATAAATCTTGCCGTATTATTGAATATCGCATTTATCGCGGGGTTTCAGAAGATAGCTTGTTTTATCTTGGGAAGATAGATGTTGATCCTGTTGTTGGTGTTATCGGCGATGAAATGCAATTCTTGGATAAAGACTTTCGTCCATTTGTTGATATAGAATCTCCTGCAAGATTAAAAAAAGAAAAAGGACAACCCAAAAATAGCCCAATATATCGCTCTTTACCGCGTGATGTAGCAGTAGTTGGACCATTGTTAGAAAAGTATTCTGTTTTGGCAATCATTGAAAATAACTTGTTTTATTACAAATCAAGAAAAATTGAGATTGATAATGAAACATATGCAGGTTTAAAACCAGAAGAATTTGAAGCTTTATTAGCAAATGTTTTACCTGGAAATAAATACTATTACACTGTAATAGCAGTTGATGAAAAAAGAACTTTTCATCCTTATGCTGACATAGTTGAGGGAGTATCATATCCGAACTCGCCTGAACCTGTTAGTAGTTTTTATGTTAAATATATTGAAGATAAAAACTATCTGCAATATGAATTCGAGCCACCACTATTTGATGAAGATATAGCAAATTATAATTTTTACATGCTTCCTAAAAACATGCTTGCTCAATTTGAAAAGTATAAAGATTTTCAAGCAAAATATGAACAATATATAAAAGATGAAACTATTGAAGAGGGTAGTGGAATTATGCCAGACCCTGTTGAAAACCCAGCTATTTTAATCAATAGTGTCGAGACCTCATACCCATATCCAACTCCAAACTTTGCTCGTGTTGACTTGAATGACCCTGAACTGAGAAATCTGTTTGAAAAAGAAAAAATCAACATAAATACATTTACGGAAAACAATTATTTTCTATTGGTATGCACCGATTATAATGGCTTGGAATCATTCGACATATCTGAAAACGTTGCTGTTTTGAATTCAATGAGCTTGCCTATCATGCCTAAATTAGACATTAGAGACAAACCAAGCGATAAAGGGGATAATATCGAGTTGATGATAGGTAGACCAATAGTCTACATAACTCAAATTAATAGCGATATAAAAAATAAAAGGAAATTAACCTTAAATTATGACTTACTAAAAAACGATTTGGTTAAAGTAAAGAAAATAAAATTTAAGTTTTATGATTATGATGATAATGAATTGGGTGAAGTAGTAGAACACTTTTTTGACAACATAATTAAGTTTACTTTGCCAGATGACATCTCTCTAAGCTCATCGTTCAAAGTTGACATTTCTTTCGTTACAAATAATAATAGCTTTAATAATGGACCATATCTTACACAATTTATAGTATATAATGATGATTTAAGACAATTACAACCAGATACTCTTTTGCTTGAAGATGAACATTTAATGGATTATAGGTACTTGGTTTTAAAAAAGGCAAATTCAGCAAATAATTTCCAAGTAACAAAGCGTCTCAGCCCACTTATGAATAGCTTTGACGATAATATTCCTTATGAGACCCATATTTTCAAAGGTGTAACTAAATACGATGTAAGAAAAAGACTCTTTTTATTCGATACTATGATTGACTTGGGATATGATGAAAATGCTCAAACAACACTAATTGCCGATCTTTTTAATGTTAACGTTGCAGACACATATAAGGAACAAATTAAAGAATTGGAAGAGCAAAACAACCCCGAACTTCAGCCTACTATTGATTATTATAGTTCAGTAATTGATGCACTTGATAAGTCTGCAATCATAAAAGAAGCAAATCTTCTTACTGGTAGAAAAAGAATTAATTTCTTAAAAAATTACCGTGAAAAAGAAAAAAGAACTTTCAAATATTATCTCGTCAAGTCTAATGGTAAAGCTTGCTTTGATATTAGCGATATTTATACTAATGAAGCTCATCCTAATGGAGAGTTTTTCCCAAAACCTGATTGGTTTAACATGGCAAATCTGCCTATGTTGATTGCGTCACTGATTTTTA
>JAJBBH010000062.1 GCA_020532185.1 Candidatus Cloacimonadota bacterium
ATTGTTTGTGTATGGAGGAAAAATGAAAAATATTTTATTAATATCTTTAATCATTATTAGTGGACAATTACTATTCGCTTTTGAGCATTTTAAACTTGATTTCAATGACGCTGCCGAGGCATCAGGAATTATAGCAGGCTATATCAATAAAGATCTGTTGTATACTCATAATGACTCGGGTGGCAAGCCAATAATCTATATCTTGGATTATCATGGTAAAAAGAAGGGTGAATGGCTTTTAAAAGGCATTAAAAACAGAGATTGGGAAGAAATTGCTATTAGTCAAGAAAATGGCAAAAGCTTTATTTTTATCGGAGATATAGGTGACAATAAAGCCAAACATAACTATTGCTCTATTTATAAATTTTCAGAAATGCAATTCGATAATAACATGCCCAATACCATTATTAAAAACATTCAAGAAATAAAGTATCAATATGAGGATGGACCAAGAGATGCAGAAGCCTTTTTTATTGATCCGCTTACAAATGACATAATAATTATCAGTAAAAGAGAACCCAATGTCGGTATCTACAAAATAAGCCACCCATATAGCAACAAAGAAATGAATATTGCCAAAAAAATATGTACTCTTGCAGGCAATTGGGTAGTCGCAGCTGATATTAGCAAAGACGGCAGCAAAATATTAATTAAAAATTATCTAAATATTTGGCTTTACGAAAGATATCTTGATGAAGATTTGTGCAAAACTTTTGCCAAAAAACCCCAATTAATGGAATATCAACTTGAAATTCAAGGTGAAGCTGTTTGTTGGGATTATGAAAATAAAGGCTATTTTACACTGAGTGAACGTGTGGATGAGAAAGATAATCAGTTTTTGTTTTACTATAAACTTAAGCCTAATAACTAAAAAATCAAGCATTAATCAATATTTTGTTTGATTATTTACATTATTAACTTATCTTATCTATTAGATTAAAATAATTAAGGGAGAAATTCAAATGAATAAATTAATAATTGTTATCGGAGCTTATGGTAGCGGTAAAAGTGAGTATTCAATAAACCTCGCAAGAAGTTTCATGGAAGAAGGCAAAGACACAGTTCTTGTCGACTTAGATGTCGTAAACCCTTATTTTAGAAGCCGCGATGTCAGAGATGAATTCGCAAAAATTGGTATAGAAGTCGTAGCACCAGATGGGCAGTTCAGCCATGCCGACCTACCTATGCTGTCTCCAAAAATTAAATGGGCTATAGAAAATACAGAAAAAACTGTTATATTAGATGTTGGAGGGGATCCTGCAGGTTGCAGAACACTCGGTAGATACAATAATGAGATCGTAAAAAGAGGTTATGAAATTAGATTCGTGGTAAATACAAATAGACCGTTCACACAAAATAAAAACCAAATTATTGATATGAAAAATATGCTTGAAGCCACATCAAAGCTTAAAATATCTGAACTTATCTCCAATGCAAACTTAATGGAGTATACAGACAAAGCTACAATAGAACATGGCATTGATATTGTAAAAGAAGTGGCTGACGAGTTAAATCTCAAGTTTGAATATTTTTTGGTTCTGGATAAATATGAAAGCATTGTGCCTGCAATCTTTAAAGATAAAAAGAGATTTACCCTAAAGTATTTCCTCTCCAAGCCATGGGAACAACTTGTTATGAAAGGTATTTAGAGAGTTATTTTGAATTGGCAAATCTTGCTTTAATTCTATTCTTATTTAAGTGATAAGTTAAAGAATACCTTAATGATGGATTGCTTGTACTAAGCCATATTTCTCTTACATAATCCCTATTTATACTTATCACTTTCGAGACAGAGAGCTTTCTATATTTTTTACCAGGCAATGAACAGCTTAATATCTGGTTCATTGTCAGCTCTACAAGCTCTTCAAAACTTTTATATTTCAAAAGCTCAAGTAATAGCAAATATGTCATCATTACATCTCCATCTGCAGTATGTGCTGTGTAATTAGACAAAATTTCATTGTCCAAACTTAGTTCTTTTTTTAAAAACTTTAAGGAATTTTTGCTAAAATTAAATATTTCTCGAGAACAGCGTGCTGTATCAATAATCTTACAAACACACTCTATTCCTTCGCGTGCTATCATAAACAAATCATTTTCAATAGCATGCCCGATAACAACATTCGATTTGTTTGAAAAAATTGCCTTTACCTCATCATAAAAACGTGTATTTTTAAACTTAGGTTTATCTTTGACCATACTGTCATTAATTTTGTGTACCCAGCGTGAACCATCTTTTATTGGCACACCAGGGTTAAAAAGCTCGACTTTTAGGTCATTGATCTGCCCGGCAACATACTCGCCAACTGCTAAGCTTATAATCCTATCTTCTTTTGATGAACCACTTGTTTCTGTGTCTAATATATAATTCATATTATGTCATAATATTAAAAATACAAAAATTGTCAAATAAAAAATCTTGTTGCAATGAATCTTAACAAAGCTATTGCCTATACACAATAATAGAAACATGTAGTAATCATAATTAAAGTGGGTAAATTTGATTATTAATCACCTACAATAAATACTTAAGAGCCCGTTAATCTTTTGTTAAAATGATAATAAATAGCTATCGTTTGTCAGATATAGTTAATTGAACATCATAAAATCAATTACGATTTTGAACAGATGAGCTTTATATAGAACATAAATTCTTCTATTGACGTAAATTTTTAAGATTAAGAACCACACTTTACTCTTCCATATACAGAGTAATTTATACTTCTATACAGATCTTGCTAACTTAATATAAAAAATCAAAGCTAAAGTAATAAAACTCAATGAATTTGAAAAACATCACAATAGTTGAAATTCCACTACCATCCCGTTACCATCCCGTTACATTCCCCTTGCTATCTTGGAGAATGAATAGGATAACAAGGGGATTTAAAAGAGTATCTATCGTGCCTTTTTATTAATGCATAAGAAAAGCAATAAAGCTATTATTTGTCATCCTCAAATAATCAGCATACATAAACAAGCTCAATCCTCAAAAACATGGGCTTCTATTTGCTCTAAAAGTCTCTCAAACACATCGATATAATCTTTTGCAACATCAACAAGTACAATAGATTGATTCTTATCAAAAGTTGTATAATTACACCAACCCTCAAGCGATTCCAAAATTGAGCCAAAGAATATCACTTCTTTTCGTGGAGTTTGGATATAATAGCTATTTGTCTGATCTTGGTTCTTTTTTCTTTCTAATAGGTTTATTTTCATTTTTTGTCTTTTTGATTGGGTGCAGGATATTCTCTAATGCTTGGTTTAGATTGTCAACAAAGATAAACTCTATACCAGATTTTACTTCTTCTTTAATCTCTTCAAAGTCTGGCTGGTTAGATTTTGGCAATATTATTTTTTTTATATTTGATCGTTTTGCTGCCATTAATTTTTCTGGTAAACCTCCAATTGCGAGCACGCGACCAGTTAAAGTAATTTCTCCAGTCATAGCTACATGATGATAAATTGGTCGATCTGCAAGTATTGATACGATAACGCTTGCAAGTCCAATGCCTGCGGAGGGTCCATCTTTTGGAACTGCTCCTTCTGGAACATGAATATGTATATCATATTTTTTATATGATTCTTGTGGTATTCCGAGTGCATCACATTGGCTTATTGCATAGCTATAAGCTGCTTTTGCAGACTCCTGCATAACATCACCAATTTTGCCTGTAATAATTATTTTTCCTGTACCTTTATATTTAATTGCTTCTAAAAGAAGAATATCTCCTCCAACTGATGTCCAGGCAAGCCCTATGGCAACTCCGTATGTATCTTTATCAGGTATATCAGAACTTAGATATGGTTCTACACCTAAAAACTCTTTTAAATCGCTTTGTTTTACAGTGTAATTATCTTTAATTTCATTTGCTACATATTTTTTTACAATTTTTCTGAGGACTGCTCCAATCTTTCTTTCTAACTCTCTTACGCCAGATTCTTTAGTATATTTTTGAATAATATCTGTGATAATCTTATCACTTATATTGATTTTTATTTTTTCTTCGATATTAAATTCATTTAATTTCTTTTTTAGGAGATGACGCATTGCTATTTCTCGCTTTTCAATCTCTGTATAACCTGGCATAGCAATAGTTTCCATTCTGTCATATAACGGACGTGGAATATGTGAAACAGTGTTAGCAGTCGTTATAAACAACACATTTGATAAATCATAACCAAAATCTAAAAAGTGATCTCTAAAGCTTTTATTTTGTTCTGGGTCAAGAACTTCCAACAAAGCTGATGCAGGATCTCCTTTAAAATCCATACTCATTTTATCTATTTCATCAAGCATGATTAATGGATTTACAGTACCAGCCTTTTTCATACTCTGAATAATAACACCAGGTATAGCACCAATATATGTTCTACGATGACCTCGAATTTCAGATTCATCACGTACACCTCCAAGTGAAACCCGAATAAACTCACGACCTAAAGACTCGGCTATCGACTTGCCAATAGATGTTTTACCTACGCCTGGAGGACCAACAAGGCATATGATTTGCCCTTTTATTTTGTCACTTATTTTTAAAACGGCGAGATACTCTAAAATTCTCTCTTTAACCTTTTCTAAACCATAGTGATCTCTTTCTAAAATAGAAGAAGCAACATTTATGTCTATTTCTTTATAGGCAGGGTTTTCCCAGGGCAAATCCATAATCCAAGTTAAATAGTTATACACAACAAAATACTCTGGCATATTTGGTGATAAACGAGTAAGCTTTCGATATTCTTCATCTGCTTTCTTCCTCACCTCAGCTGGTAAATTTAACTCTTCTAATTTCTTTTTTATACTTAACAAGCTATCTTTTTCATCATCGGTAACACCTAACTCTTGCTGTATAGCACGTAGTTGTTCATTCAAAAAATATTCTTTTTGAGCTTTAGAAATTTGTCTTTTAACTTTAGCTTCAAGCTTGTTTTGGATTTTTAAAACTTCAATCTGTTCAACAATAAAATTAATTAGTTTTGTAATAGCATTTTCAAGATTGCTGATATTATAAAAAGAAATCTTTTCGTGCAAAGGTATCTCGAGATTTGCCAAAGTAAAATAGAATATTTCATAAGGGTTTGTAAAAGATTTTATACTTTTAAACATATCAGCAGGCAGGTTTTTCTCCATTGAAAAATAGACTTCAAGCCTTTCCAAAAATGTTTTCATTAAACCCTTTATCTCTGCTGTCTCTTTTTTAAAAATATTTGTGTGTTGTTTAAGGTGTGCATGGTAATGGCTTTTATGTTTTACATAGCGTGTTGCATCTGCTTTTTTTTCTCCATGTAATATCACTCTCATTGAGCCATCTGGCAACTGAAACACTTGTGTTATCGTGCAGATAGTACCTATTCGATACAGATCTCCAGCAGTTGGATACTTTTCAAGCTCAGCATTCTTTCTTTGTGTTACTGCAAATATTCTACTGTTGTACATGTCTAAGGAATGTTTTATTGCTTCAATTGTGCCTTTTCTACCAGCAACAATTGGAAAAATGACATAAGGCAGTATAAGCTGATCTCTTAGTGGCAAGATTGGCAGTTTCATAACGTCATCATCATAGTCAAAAACCTTTTCTATATCTGAAAACTTCTTCATTTAAATCACCTTTTTATTTACTTTTTATTTTCAGAGAAATACCTTCTCCACAATTTTTACACATCTCTATTTTTGCTCTGTCTTTTAAAATTTGAGCCCTAAAGTTATAAAAACTCTTATTCTTCCACAACTCTTTAAATAGATGTTCATTTATGTTACCTATTTTAAAGTCGTTATCTTTGTCAAAACAACAGACAGCTAATTCTCCATCCCAATTTATTACTGGTTGTGTCCAAATACGTCGGCAACGGTTTTTTATACCATATTTTAACTCAAAGTTATTGCCTCTAACTTTATATCGTCTATATTTTGGATTATTGGGCAAGAACTTGTTAATATCTTCTTTCTCATAAATTTGCACAGTCTTTAGTTGCAATTGATCTACACCTATCTTGTCAGTAATATTCTTTATCTTTTCTAACTCGTGCTCATTATGCTTCATAACAATAAACTGCCAGATAACCTTTGGTAGTTTACTTTTAGCAATATTTTTCTCTTTGATAATTGCATCAATATTTTCTACAACAATGCTCAGCTCACCATTACGCCTATATTTATTATAGGTTTCTTGACTTGCTCCATCAGCTGATACAATTAATCTATCTATCTTAGCAGCAACAATCTCTTTAGCACTTGGCAATAAATTTGCATTTGTAGAAACTAAGAGAAGCATATTATGTTGTTTTGCAATCTTACACATTTCAATAAAATCTTTATTCAAAAAAGGCTCGCCCTGATTCCACATAATTAACATAAATGTGTATGGAGAGACTTCTTTTATTGTTTTTTTAAATGTGTCAAGAGTCATATAGCCCTTTGGCCTTTTCAGTTGTCCAGTACCAGATGGGCATAAAGGGCATTTTAAATTACAGATATTTGTAGGCTCTATCATCAGAATTGGAGGGTAACCCCAAACTATTGGTATTTTTAAAACTATTGATAAATAATATGATGTGTATGATTTGAAAAGATTTAATAAGCGCTTAACAGTCATATATTTAAAAATCATTAATAAGTATTCAAACATTTTTTCTCCTCAAGCCATTATTTAAACTATGATTTTTATGTCAAGAAATAGCTTTTATTTAACTGTGTATGAGATAAAAAACAGGATTTTAATCTATGCTTATTGCTTTAATTTGAAAGGCTTGGTACATTAAATCGTACTTCCTATGCAGTTCTTTATTAAATGTATTGTTTTTTAAATTCTTGGTCTTAAATAGCCATGTCTCAGATAACTCAATCAGAGCATCATTAAGCTGCCACTTATGATAAAAGACTTTCTTGTTTAATGTATGTAAGTTTTCAATATCTTCCTGCGTAAAGTATTCCTTCTCAAGCTCGTACTCTATTTTATAACTATCAACACGTAATGGAAACAAAAATGAGTATTCAGCAATTTTTTGCTTTTTTCTGGGCGTTAGCTCGATATTATTAAGCTCGTTTCTCAAATCATAAGAACTCTCATAAGTCCTGCCGTTGAGAGTAGATAACTTCTTGATATCAACACTCTCATCTTCCAGCTTTTGCATAACAAAACTATCAAACCTATAATACGAAGGTTGATAAACTGTTTGATCAAATACATTTTGCACAATATATAAACTAAAAAAACAAATAAGTCCTGCTAAAACTGGACTCACAATCCACCCGATAGATATTCTGCCTAATACATTATAATGCATATTTTGAATACCTTTGCTGAGGCTCAACCCAACAATTGAACCTATTATTGCTTGAGAACTTGACACTGGCACTAAAGGTAAAGCAGGTAAATGCAAAAAAGTTAATAGGTTAGCTAATGACTTTGATGAAAATATAAACAATACCAATGAAGATGAGATGACTACTATAAGACCAGTTAAAGGCGATAGTTTGAATAAGTCATTACCGACAGTTTTAATATTTTTTTGAGAATATGTAAAGATACCTATTCCTATTGCTATAGCACCGATAACGAAAAGTTGAGTAGTACTTGAAATTGTATAAAAAGAACCAATATAGATGTCACTAAATGGTGATGCATCGACAAACATACCCATAACACTGGCAATATTATTTGCACCAATACTATAAGCTCCAAATGCACAGGCAAACAATAATCCAATTCTTGTATAATAATCTAATCGAAAAATATGAATTGCGTTATTATTTAAATATCTATTAAAAAAGTAAAAAATAACTAAAGTAAATAAGGCAGCCAGTAAAGGAGTAACTATCCATGATGATAAAATACCAGCAAGTACACTAAAATCGGTAAATGCACCTGTGAAAAAGTTCCATCCAACAATAGCTCCAACCACTGCCTGAGTACTCGATACTGGTATCCTGATTCGTGCCATAAAGAATAAACTCAAAGCAGCAGCTAAAGCAACTGTAAATGAGCCAGCTAAGGCGTTTACACTACCGAGCTTAGTCAATGTACTTGATGTTGCACCACCTTGTAAAACTGCACCTAACACAACAAATATACTGGCTACCCATGCTGCAGTTTTAAACTTAAGCATTTTTGTTTCGACTGCTGTGCCAAATACTGTCCCTGCAACATTTGCACCAAGTGACCAACCCAAAAATAAGCCACTTAATAATAAAATATAATTCATTATAGTTGTCTTTTTATTGTGTAAATAATCAAACGATCTGCCACTTCTTGACAATGATCGGATATCATCTCGATTTCATATATAACTTGTTTTAAGTGAAGTTTGTGCGTCAAATCTATCTTTGAATCAAATATCTCTTTTCTAATCTTTTCACTAAAATCATCTACTTCTTTTTCATAAAACAAGACCTTGTGGGTATAGTCATTAACAAGATGAAAGTTGTGAAAAAAAGCTCTTGCAGCCTTAATGAGCTCTTCTACTGCGTAATTTGTCGATTTTATCATCATTTGCATATATTGTATGATAAAATCAGGTATATTTGGTTTTTCAATCAACAAGCTCATCACAGCTGTTTTTATTTGATTGATTACTTTATCAGTATTTTCTAATATTGATAATACATCTCCCCTATTTTCTGGTATTAATGTATATTTATATAAATGCTGTTCAATTCCCTTTCTGTATTCATCTGCCTTATGCTCATGAGCTCTAATCATCTCACATTTCTGATTCATCAGATTATACTCTCCTTCCAAAAAAAAGGAAATCACCTGCTCAAACATAATACCACTTTCACTTACAAGATCTAAAAACTCATCTATTTTAAGCTCTAATAGCTTTACCTTATTTAAAAATGCCATAAAAACCTCTTATTTCTTTTTACTTAAAATATCATCAATATTTGCTGACTTAAAAGGCAAAAATGTCTTGTTGTTGAAATATATTGCTTGTTCAGGACAATGTGCAAAGCAACGCATGCAGTACTCACAATTATCTTCAAAACGAGGAAACTCATACATTCTAATAGTGTCTGCAGGGCAAATTTGATAACAAATTCCACATTGTGTACATTTAGAGTCATTTACATTGAGCTCGTATAGATGTCTGTAAAGCTTAATAGGTAGAGACCCAATTAGTTTTAACATAATAAAAAAGAAATATGCAAAAACTGTTTTGTATTGCCATTTTGCTTTATCGTTAATCAACGATTCAACAAAATGTATTGCTTTGATATTTGCCTTTTCAATTAATCTTTTAAGCTTTGTATCTTTTATTTGCGTCTGTGTTAAGTTTAGGGGCATTTTAAAAGTTATCGCACCAATTGGATTGTATCCTTTTGCAATAGCTACCTTTTTGATTTGCAAAGCTAAAGCCCCAGCAGTACTTGCACATGTGGATATTAAAAATAAATCTGTTCCATTTGTTTTGGGGAGATTATTAATAAACTTCCAGATAAATGGGTAAGTAGAATAATATGCTACAGGAACAGCTAACCCTATAGTATGGTTTAGGTTAACGTCTTCAGGTTTTGATTTCTCTAATAAAAATTTGTTTACATTGTATCTATTTTTCAGCAAATTATCTGTTATCATTTTACTTATTAAGAAGGTGTTTCCTGTACCAGAAAAATAGTATATATCGACTGTCTTGCTTTTCATTAATCATCTCCTCTCTTATAATGAAACAATTTTACCATCAATACATGCAACTGTCAAGAAGAAAATTGTCTATCTTGTATTTTTATGCAGTTTTTCAAACAAATAAATATCTATAGACCCATTTTATCAGTAAACTAATAATTTTTGATCAATAATAATACTCTGTCAAGCTGAACTTTCCATCAAGCAAAAACAACTATTTTAAAAAATCTTTAAATAGTATTTGCTTTTGAATTGCTAATATATTATCTTGTTAGTAAACACTCACTTAGAAGGGATAAATGAACTGGACAGAAAGACAAAAAGAACTAATTATTAAGACTATAGCCATTATAGCACAGCATGGCATTCAAGAATTTACAACAAAGAATTTAGCAAAAAACATGGGGATTTCTGAAGCTGCTATATATAGACATTTTCAAAGTAAAAATGAAATTCTTTCAAATATTATTGATTATCTTGACCAAATATCAGATGAAACTCTTAATGAAAGTAATCAGTCTCAATTTAATTCTTTTGAAAAAGCAAAAAACTTTGTTCTATCCAGATTTAAATTGTTTAGTAGGCAACCTGACTTGGCTCACATTATGTTTAATAACTCTATTTTTAAAAATGACTTTGATTTGTCTTGTAAGATGTTTAGCCTAATGTCGAAACATCAGTCATATCTATTTAATAATATCAAAAAAGCAAAAGAAGAAGGAATAATCACTGCTGACATTGACAAAGATACTATCTTTTTGATTATAATTGGACCTGTTAGGCTATTAGTTAATCAGTGGATCATGTCAAAATGTGCATTTGACCTTGAAATAAGAGGCTTGAACCTCGTACAAGAATTAGAAAAATTATTAAAAAAATAAAAGGAGAATAAATGATAAGAGATATAATCACTATTGATCATGAAAAATGTGATGGTTGTGGTATCTGTGTAACAGGATGCCCTGAAGGTGCTTTGCAAATAATTAATGGCAAGGCTCACCTTGTAAATGATTTGTTTTGTGACGGTCTTGGTGCTTGCATCGGAGATTGTCCGTTAGGTGCTATTTCTATCGAAAGAAGAGAGGCAGAACCATATGATGAAAAAGTCGTGATGGAAAACATTATCAAGGCTGGACCAGACGTTGTTAAAGCTCACTTAAAACATCTATACGAACATCTACAACACGATTTTTTAAGTCAAGCAATAGAAGTTTTGCAAGAAAAGAACTTAGAAATACCAGATTACATGTCGTCTGAAGTACCATGTAGCTGTCCACAAGAAGCTGCAACACAAAACACACAAAAAACAGGATCAGTTTTAAAAAGTTGGCCCATTCAACTTCAGTTAATAAGCCCTTATGCTAATAATTTTAAAGGTGCTGATTTACTTATCGCTGCTGATTGTACAGGCTTCTCACATCCAAATGTCCAACAAAGATTTATGAAAGATAAACAAACCATCATACTTTGTCCAAAACTTGATCATGTCGCAGAAGAATACATTCAAAAACTTGCTGTTCTTTTTAAAGAGCAAAACATCAAGTCAATCACTATCCTCAGAATGGAAGTGCCATGTTGTGGTGGTGTTGAAATACTCGTACAAAGAGCACTTGAATTAGCACAAAAGCATATATTCGTAAAAATTTATACGGTTTCTATAACCGGAGAAATAATCTAAATAAAATACAAAAAAGGAGAAAAACAAAATGGCTATGTTCTGTTTTCAATGTCAAGAGACTGCACTTAACAAAGGTTGCCAACATGCTCAAGGTATGTGTGGCAAGCCAGCAAGTTTAGCAAACCTTCAAGACCTTCTCATTTCACAAATCAGAGGTCTATCTTATTGGATTTTAAGAGCTCAAGAACAAGGTGTAAAAATTGATGTGGATAAAGAAGGCTTGAGATTAATGCAATACTATTTTGCAACAATTACCAACGCTAACTGGGATCCAGAAATGTTTTATCAAATGATTGAAGAAGCAATTGAAAATCGCGAAAGAATCAAAAAACTCATCCCAAACTTGCCAACTGACAGCCCTGCTGAATATAATTGGATACCAAAATCAAGAGATGAGTACGAAGCTTATGCTGAGACTGTTGGCGTTCTTAGAACTGAAAACGAAGATATTAGATCACTACGTGAACTAACAACTCTCGGATTAAAAGGTATTTCTGCTTATTGCGATCATGCAGCAATGCTCAACTATGAAGACTCAGACATTTACAAATATATCATCGAAGCATCAGAAGCTGTTGGAAATCCAGATAAAACTGCTGAAGAATTAACTGCTCTCGTTTTAAAAACTGGTGAATACGCTGTTAAAAGTATGGTTATCTTAGATAAGGCTAATACCGAATCTTATGGACATCCAGAGCCAACTGAAGTTAATATTGG
>JAJBBH010000035.1 GCA_020532185.1 Candidatus Cloacimonadota bacterium
CAACTATCCTTAGTTGCGAATGTAAAAGCTTTGCGTTATGGTAGTTTATATATTGATAACTGGGGACAGTTATCAGCACGCCTGTTTACTTCGATAACTGAGGACAGTTATCAGCACGGCTGTTTACTTCGATAACTGGGGACAGTTATCAGCACGCCTGTGCTCGCAACTATCCTTAGTTGATTAATCGGACAGGCACAAGGCACAGTCCCTACAAATAAAAGTTCGTTAAAGTTCGCTGTCGTTCGCTGTTAAAAAAAGTTCGCTGTAGTTCGTACCAGTTCGCTGTAGTTCGCTGTTAAAAAAAGTTCGCTGTAGTTCGTACCAGTTCGTTGTCGTTCGCTGTTAAAAAAAAATCGTTGTCAATACCTCGTTCAATACTTAAAGTTCAAAGACACAGCAGCCTTATAAGCATCCGTTTCTGCATAAACAACCGACAAAGAGCCCATTATTTGCCAATTTTTGGCAATCATGGCATTAGAATCCAGAACAAACAGAAAACCATCATCCTTTAAGCTATGCGATGAGAAAAAGCCCTGTAGAGATCGACTTTGCAACATGATATGTGAATTTGCATGAAAGACAGAAGAGCTAAGAGAAACCGTGTATTTATCCGCATTATAGCGTATTTTTTGTGATAAAACAAAGCTGTTTTTAGACCTATCTTCATTGTATATTTTATCATTAATGAAATGTAATTTATATTGCTGACTCAAAGCTTTATCTTCTTTGATATCATTAGTTACAGTAAAAGACTTTCTACTTTTCATAGTCATCTCATTTTGATAGTTCACATCGCCTTTACGTTGATTTGCAGCCAAACTAAGTTTATAGTACGGAAGCAAAGGATAAATAATCTTAAGTCTATGATTAAAGCCTCTTTTGGAAAAAGCCTTATTATTTTCTGGCTCATCATACAAATAATTATCGATAAATATCTCAAATTTCATTTTTTGTACAGATGTATTGAATCTGCTGTACAAGCCTTTCTCATTTCTAAAATCAGCTCTCATGCTATAAGGTCCCGCATAGTTTTCAGGAAAATATTGTGCATAATTTCTATACCCTAATTGCAGAGATGATTTACCTTTCTGGTATGCTGATTCGATATTATAAGCACTCTTATTGCTCGAGAGGGCATATTCATATCTCAAGAGCAAATTATCAAGAGCAAATTGGCTGTATTGACTGATAGTTCGTGGTTTTTGTGCTATATTGCTATTTGAAAACTTATTTTGGTAATCTTGATAAAACAGATTTAAGCCCAATAAATAGTTCTTTTCTTGATATTCAACCACCAAGCCAGCTGTTTTAATAGAGCTCTTAATCTCGAAACTATCATCATGAATACCCGTTTTATTGATAGTTCTAATCAAACCAAAAGAATCAGCCTTATAGTTAAATGGAGAAATTGCCACAAAAGGCACAAAATTCATCTTGGCAACAGAAAGCTTGCTTGCCACACCTGTCATATAATTATACTCAGAGCGGCTTAGATCCTGTTTGAGACTCACTCCTCGAAGCTTAGAAAGTGTATTATTCCCCAAAAAAAAGGATCTACCAAGCACCAGAGAATTGCCAGAACTGACAGAGAATGCACCCAGATAAAGGCTTTCCATAACTTTATCTACGTGATAACTGATACTATACTTTGCAAGGTCTGGATATTGCCTATCTTGTGGGTCTTTTTCCATAAGCAAAGCCATTCTAATTTGCTTATTTTGCATAATTAACCGCTGATAATAGTAATTATTTTTTGCTTTAGCTGTCTGCAGATAATTCTCTGAAATCACAGAAGACTTCATAGGTAAATCAAAAACTAATCTTTTATTTAGTGTATTTAATTTATCTTTTTGATATAAAAGGGGTGCCAAATCATGCTCTGAGTTGAGAGCTTTATAGCTTCTGCTAATAATGATTTGCTGCACCTCATCAGCTGAAAACACGCCTGTTTCCCAAAGTTCTTTTGCAGAAAACTGATTGATATAAATAGGGCTATCTTCCCAAGCCTCTATATAATAAGCATCTTTTTGAAAGCTATCTTGATCATAAATAATATCTTCGTCAAGCTGAGCAAAAAGCATAAGCTGAATAAAACACAAAATAAACACTATACAAATGTATTTTTGTAAAAACTTAATACAAAATATGTTCATTTTTATACCTCTCAAAGGCATCTTGATCAATCTTGCATAGACTGTCAAGGATAAATCTTTTGGTAAAGCAAAAAACTTTAAAAAAAAGCTTTACAAGATAGCTTGACTTGTTTAATTTGTAATTAGATAATAAATATATGCAAAAAGAGATAGGTTTAAGATGAATATTGAAAATAGAAAAGCGAAGTTTGAATACTTCTTTATCGAAGAGTGGGAAGCTGGTATTGTACTAAAAGGAACAGAGATCAAATCTATTCGAGAAGGCAAAGTCAGTTTTAAAGATTCTTATGCTCGTGTCGATTCTAATAATGAGGTATGGCTTCATAATTTACATATTAGTCCATACGAAAAAGGTTCTTTTTTTAATCATGAAGCAGAACGAAAAAGAAAGCTTTTATTAAATGCGAGAGAGATTAAAAGAATGAAAAGCAAAACTGAAGATCAAGGCATGACGCTGATACCCAAAAGAATATATATCAACGAAAGTGGTAAGTGCAAAGTGCTGATAGCCTTAGCTAAAGGAAAAAAGCTCTACGACAAAAGAGATTCATTACAAGAAAAACAATTAAGACGTGAAAATGAAAGAAAATCAAAATACTATGACTGATAAATCAACAAAAATTAGTGTTGAATTGGCAACAAGGCTTTTAAACGAATTTGACGCAGATATAACTATTAGCAATATAGAGCAGTATCGCAACACAAATCATAATAGTATAGCTTATTTGCTTAGTGATCAAAATAACGAAAAGTATGTGTTGAAAATACTCTCTGAAACAGATTCATCTTGTCGCAAAGAAATGTTTATATCTCACTATTTGCAAGAAATAATCCCAATACCTGAAGTATATTATGTTAATGAATCGTGCTCTATCATTGATATGCCTTATCAGATCTCAGAGTTTGTTACCGGTATCAGCCTGAGAGAATACTTGACAGCTAAACAACAGATTAGTGATAATTTGATTACAGGAATTGCCGAATCTTTGGCTCTTCTGCATCGCTCTAACTATGAGCATGCAGGCTATTTAAATGAACAACTTGAGCCAGTACATGGATTATTGACAATAAATGAATGGCATCAAGTATTCCTTGCAGGACTTGCTGGAAATAGATTAGGTACTGAGCTCAAAAACAAAACTTTTGCATATATCAATAAGAATAAAGACCTGCTCGATGAGCTGTCAACATCGTTTGTTTTGTCTCACGGTAATTTTTCCATTGATAATATTATCGTACTTGATGAGAAATTACAAGCTATTATGGACTGGGAAAGTGCACTTTCTGCACCTAATGTTTTTGATATAGGACAGCTCTTTCGCGATGCAAGCCTTTTTCCCAAAAAAACAAAACGACTTTTTGCTGAAGCATATAATTCAAGCTCGCTGAATCCATTACAATCAAACTGGCAAGCACAAGCAGAGCTGATGGATTGTATTAATTTACTGGGCTTATTAAGCTTAGAAGCTTTGAGCTTGGATTTGCAAAAGAAATTGATAGCCATTATTAATAAATATGTTTTAGATTAGTATTTGGAGGATAACATGAAACGATTAGCCTTTCTCTTTTTTATCGCTTTGTTGCTCAGTAGCTGCCTTACAGATCTGTCTCAAGAAGACGTTGCCAAGTCTCAAATCAATGATATTTTGATGCAAATCAAGGATGGTTTTTTGGAAATTGATGTGCCAAAAATAATGAGTGTTTATGATAATGACTATTTACATAAGGGCAAAAATAAATCTGATCAACGCTTTATTTGGCAAGATAGGCTAACTTCTTTCTCATATCTCGAACTAATAGATATAAAGATTGATATAAATGGCGACTTTGCCGTAGCTTACTTTCTTGCAGAATATTCAAAATATGGTAATAAAACTACATTTATCGAGCCTGATGATATCGGCGATATGAGCTATTTTAGACGTGTAAATGGACAATGGCAGGTATATGGTGATCAGGAGTTTTATTAAGGTAAAGAGAATATGAAAAGACAAAAATTATTTGGTGCACTTGACTTAGGCGGTTCATTTTTAAAATTTGCTTATGGTAATACTGAAAAAGGCATAATCTATCATGATAGAATACAAATCAAAGAGCCAGATAATAATGACTTTATCTTTGATGCAATTAAACAGGCTGTAAATATTATTAACAAACATGAACAAAGTGTAAAAACATTTGGTATGGGTACACCAGGAACTGTCGATGTCGACAGAGGTATGATCACAGGGATTACACCTAATTTGCCAAATATACAAAATATCGCATTCAAAAAAGAGATAGAAAAGAATAATAATATCAAAGTTTACCTGGAAAATGATGCCAATTTAATGAGCTATGCAGAAGCCTCGCTATACCCCTCTCAGAGCGTGTTAGGCATAACTATTGGCACAGGAATAGGATCAGGATTTATCTATCAAAACGATATTTTTAGAGGACAAAATTATTCTGCAATAGAGCTTGGTCATACAATTGTAAACTTAGGTGGCAGAAGGTGTAAATGTGGTAAATTTGGTTGCGTAGAAGCATATAGTTCAGCTAACTCAATGTTGGCAATTTGTCGAGAAGAATTCCCAAATTTAGAAATTAATAATATTGCCCATCTGCTAAAAATAGGCAAAGAAAACAAAGAAATAAAGAGTAAAATCAACTTGCTAAACTCTTACTTAGCAATGACAATTGCAAATGCTGTATCGACTCTCGACCCGCAAGTAGTCTGCATCGGAGGCGGTGTTGTTGAGATTAAAGACTTTGATTTTGATTTTTTAAAACAGAAAATAAAAGGCTTTTTGGCAAGTAATTATCAGTGCGTAAAAATCGTCAAAGCACAGTTTGAAAATCGAGCAGGGATATATGGCGGAATATTAATTGCCGAATCTAAGTATTTGGAACATAATTTGCTTTATAAATAGTACATAATATAATGATGATAATATGGAGGTTTCATGTTTAATTTGAAAAGAATAATAATATTAGTTGTATTATTAACCGTGACAATGGGACTTTTTGCAGCAAGCAAAACAAAAGATAATAATGATATGGTAATATCACCTAACCCAATGAAAGACTATACCGAGATTATTTGCTCATTCGATAACTTAGCATATGCAAGTTTAGTTATCACTGACCTTAAAGGCGTGGTTTTAAAAACTATCTTTACTGGACAATTAGAAAAAGGCAAACATGCATTCACATGGGATGGCACTGATTATAGAAATATTCGCTTGCAAGAAGGCGCCTATGTCGTCGAGCTATCATATGGCACCAGATTTACTTCTCTTAAAAAATTCGTTATTTTAAAATAAAATATTATCGTTTTTTAGGCTGTCTTAAGGCAGCCTTTTTTTTATGCAAATAGATTTGATCAAAAGCTGGATTGATAGCAAACTATTTAAAGAGATTAAAGATCTACTTCACTCTAATTCCGCAAACAATATCAATCAGATACAAAAAATAAAAACATGCTATCCGCAAGCACCTGTTAATGAACTTTTTACTTTCGCGAGCCTGCAGATAAAGCATCTTGATAAATTAAAAATTACTGAAAACTGGCTCCTAACAGACAAAAATGCACAACAAGCATCGTCTTATACTATTGCAAAGTATAATGGCTCTATCATGCAAAAATACCAAACTTGTGCTGATTTATGCTGTGGAATCGGTATGGACTTGTGGTCGATATCTCAAAATAAAACTGTGTGCTATGCTGTTGATCTGTCAAAAAATATTTTATCTTATGCAAAATACAATATGGGACTTTATTCTGACAGAAATATCATCTTCCAAAATATTAAAGCTGAAGAGTTTAATGAAACAGTAGAGGCTATTTTCATCGACCCAGATAGGCGACTCGATGATAAAAGATCAAACAATCCTTTTAATATGTCGCCAGATTTGTTCGCTATTGAAGAACTTGAAAAAAGATACCCGCAAATAGCCGTAAAGCTCTCCCCTATGATTGATTACGACAGATATAACTTCTTCAAAAAAGGACAGCTGCACTTTGTGCAAGAAAATAACGAACTCAAAGAAATACTCTATTGCTCACCTGATTTGGCTGAAACAAATACTAAAAGATGTGTGATTTTGCCAGAAAACATATACTTTGATGAAATTGAAGAGACAAATAGCGAACTTGATAAAATTGGTCAACATATCTATGAGCCCTCTCCCGCTATTATCAAAGCACATTTAATTGAAAACCTTGCAGCCCTTCTTAATATAAATAAAATAGACCCACTTTTGGCTTTGCTTAGCTCTGATAAACAGATAGATAGCCCTTTTGTAAAGAGATATGAAGTTGTTGAAATAATGCCATTCTCTATTAAAAAACTAAATTCGTATATCGCTGCACAACAGATTGCTATGCTTGATATCAAAACCAGAGGCTTTTCTGAAACTGTTGAAAGCTTTAGAAGAAAGCTTAAACTGCAAAAAGGTTCGCATAAAGCAGTGCTCTTCATTGTTAAAATTGGCAAAACCCATTCTTTTATTATCTGCGACTATCAATTAATCTAAAGGACTTGCATCTAAACCCATATTAGTTTAAAAAAATAATTGCATTGCAAAGAAACTCAGCTTTTCTGCCCTTTCATATATCAACAAAAACTTTACATTCCTTTATTGTGCACTAATTTAAACGATCAATTGTCTCAATTAAAACTGCCAAATACCTCAATTAAAACTGTCAATTGTCTCAATTAAAACTATCAATTGTCTCAATTAAAACTGCCAAATACCTCAATTAAAACGATCATTTGTGTGTCTATTTTGACAAGATCTTACTGAAAAACACAATACTTTCTCTCACTTTTTTCTTTAGATTCCCTATAGCATCCCTCTTGCATCCCCTTGCTATCTTGGAGAATCATAGGGTTTATAAGGGGAGTCTTAGCGGTTGCAAGGAGGAGCAAAAGAGGATTGAGACGGGAATCAACTATGTATTAACAAAAAATAGAATAGAAACAATAATTTGTTCTATCAAAAAGTCAATTAGCTAAGTATGATATTTATTTGCTCAGTAAAATATCTTTAAAGAATTTATCTCCTTTAAGCCCTTATTTATATCTTATCGATCTGCGGATGACTCCCCCTTCACTCCTACTACACTCCTACTACACTCCTACTACAAGTAATGGGTATGTAACGGGATACTAAAGAGAGTCTATATGATCTCCAGTCTGCCCCAGTTGTTTAAGCATGTGTCGAGTCTCTGGCACTTGATAGATTCCAAAATCTGCAGAAAGTTAATATATATGTATTTCTCTCGAAAGCCCAGAGAAAAGAATAATGCCGACAAATCAAAGCCCAGAAAGAGAGATATAATATACTTTTCGAGAAATTTAATGAGTTAAATTAGTAAGACATAGAATGATTTGCAATCTTTTTTGGAGGCTTCCGACATGCTTATGGTGGTTCTTTATTTTCTAATCTTTGATTATAAAAACATTTTTTTATGTATTGTTGATATATTTAAGCATCTTTTCTTTGCAAATATATTGAATTGTATTATAATATTTACAGAATAAAAATAGATTGGAGGATGATATGATGAAGTTTAGGCATTTAGCACTCATCATCATAATAGTAGCAGCTCTTCTGTTGCAGACTGCATGCCAAGCCGCATCTAAAGAGGGTAAACCCATAATAAGTACAAGTATCTACCCATATTCATTGATATTAAAACAAATAGTGCAAGATAAGGCTGATGTTTATTGTATTATTCCCTCATATGCATCGCCACACACTTATTCACCCCTACCAGAAGATATTAAAATAATTAATCAATCAGATCTTGTTTTTGTAAATGGTTTGAATTTGGAAAGTCAATTTGACAAGATTTTTGAACAAGTAGGAGAAAAGCTCGTGCAAGCAGCATCTTATATTCCCAAAGCAGTTTTGGAATATGAATTTGAGACAAAACAAAAGCATGAACAGCTTATCAATGTAGAACATAGCAGCAGTGTCAATCCGCATATTTGGCTTCATCCCGAGAATATCATCGATATTGCACGTGGCTTTACTCATGAAATAAGCAATATATATCCAGAAGAAAAAGAGTTTTTTAAACAAAACTTGCTCGAATTAGAAAACGATATCAAAAACACTGATCGAAAAATTGTAAAAAGTAAAGAGAGTATTCATTTGATAAAAATCATCAGCTTTCATGATTCTTTTTATTACTTTAATTTGCGCTATAATATCAAATCTTTTGGCGTGATACAGAAGTCTCCTGGTCAAGAACCAAGCCCGCAAGACCTAAAAAAGATATCAGACACAATAATTAGAGAGAAAGTGAATTTGCTGGTTACAGAGCCACAATTTAACCCAAAGTCAGCTCATCTCTTGGCAGAAGAACTAAAGCTAAAAGTTGTACTACTTGACCCTATGGGAGAAAACATAAAAGCTCAGAAAATATCCGAACTGTTAGAGTATAACTGGAATTCGATAATAGATGGCTTAAGATGATAGAAGTACGGAATTTATCTTATCAAATAAAAGAGAAAACAATACTTGAAAATATTAATGTCGATATTCGAGAAGGCGACTTTGTGGCGATCATTGGTCCTAATGGAGCAGGTAAATCAACATTTTTGAAGCTAATGTTGGGCTTATTACCTATACAAACAGGCAGTATCCACTATTATCAACAAGATCATACAGATTACCTAAAAGAGAATCAACTTGCTTATTTGCCACAGAAAGAGGCATTTACGCCAAACTTTCCGCTGAAAGTGATAGACTTGGTGCTGATGGGGCGAATGTTTGGCAAAAAACTATTCAGACGCTTGACAAAAAAAGATATGGATATAGCTATAGAATCATTAAAACTCTTGAAGATTGAGCAGTTTAAAGACAAGTTGATCAATAATCTCTCTGGTGGTGAATTTCAACGAGTGCTTTTGGCAAGAGCTTTGGCAACAGAGTCAAAATATATCTTTTTGGACGAACCAGAAGCAGGTATTGACACGGTCGGCTTGGCTGGCTTTTATGAGTTGTTGAGCCATATGAATGAGCTTGGGAAGACGATTATCGCTGTGTCGCATGACCTGGACAAATTGTCTGAATATTGTAAAATAGTGATTTGTTTGAATAAGACTTTGCACTGCCATGCAAAACCTGATGCAAATATCAAACAGATCATACATGAATTTATTGAAGAAGGGAAATAAACATGTTCTCTTTTTTAGCTATTAATTTCTTGATGTATTCTTTTATAGCAGGTATTTTGTCGGCTGTATCTACCGCATTGCTCAGTGTTTTTGTTACTTTAAAGAAGATCTCTTATATGAGTGAAGCCTTATCGCATATATCATTTGCAGGCATAGCTTTGGCATTATTATTGGGTCTTTCGATAAATATCGTGAGCTCGATCTTTGTGATGATAGTGGTTGGTGTAATATTGTATATATCGCTGCATTATAATCTTGAAGAGTCAAATGTAACCATGCTTTTGATGTCTGTATCAATGGCTATCGGTATTATTTTACTGTCTTTTAAAAAGTCTTATGTGGCAGATGTAAGCTCATATATGTTTGGCAATATTCTTTTGATTAATAAAGCAGATTTATATTGGCTATCAGTATTAATTATTATAAATTTACTCTTTATTATGGGCTTTTATCGAGAGATAATCTATACTGTCTATCATACATCTATTGCTGAGTTTTATCATGTGCCAGCAAAGCTAATAACAGTTATATTACTCACAGTCTTGGGGCTAAATATCGCAATATCTGTCAAAATAACTGGAATTGTGATGATAACAGCACAGCTGATATTGCCTGGTATGATAAGCTTAAATCTGACACGTGTAATATCAAAAGCTATTGTGTTTAGTGTGTTTGTGTCAGTTTTGTCATCGATCTTAGGCTTTTTGCTTTCATTCCACTATAATTTACCTTCTGGTGCTGTGATAGTTGTTGTTTTATTTTCCTTTTTCTTAGTCTCACTCTTCTTAAAAAAGCTCTTGATCAAGGAAATACAATGAAAGAAATAATCCTTGTAAGTGCTTGTCTTTTAGGAATTAATTGCAAGTATAATGGTGGAAATAATATTAATAAAGACTTGCTAAATATGGGGCAAGACTTTTTATTTATACCAATATGCCCCGAACAATTAGGTGGCTTGCCCACGCCACGAAAGCCTTGTGAGATAGTCAATCAACAAAAGATAATGACTGAAGATGGCGAAGATAAAAGTGCGGAATATCAAAAAGGTGCGGAAGAATCTTTGCAGATTGCTGTGTTGACTGGTGCCAAGTTGGCTATACTAAAAGAAAACAGTCCGTCTTGTGGCTCGCAATATATCTATGATGGAACATTTTCTAAGGTAAAGATAAAAGGTCAAGGCGTGTGTGCGAGATTGCTTCGGGAAAATGGATTTAGGGTAATTAGCGAGAATGAGATGAATATTCTTTTGCAAAAGACTTAGAAATGCAAATATAACTTTACAAATAAGCAGCTCTTTTTAATATGTCTTTATGAACAAGAAGAAAATCTTAATAAGTGATTATGATGGCACACTTTGTGAAGTAAATAGCCAAATAAATAAAGAAACTTTGGACTTATTTCACAGTTTAGCTGATATGGGAATTGTCAGAGCAATAGCCACAGGCAGATCTCTTTTTTCAGCCAGAAAAGTACTTGATCAGTCTTTCCCTATTGACTATTTGATCTTCTCTTCTGGAGCTGGTTTGATGGACTGGCGTGAGCAAAAAATCATATATAATAATTATTTAGAGCCAAGTGACACTGAATCAATTGCCAGTATATTATTAAAAGAAAAGAAAGATTTTATGATTCATGATATTATTCCAAATAATCATTATTTTGACTACTTTCAGCTGACAGATGGCAATTCTGATTTTGAGCATCGTATAAAGATATATCAGCAATATGCTAAACAAGTAAAAGGCGACTATCAGTATAAAGAGGCATCTCAATTGCTGGCTGTTCTGCCGCCTGATACTGACTTTTTCTTTTTGGAGCAAAAGCTTTTAGATACTTATTCAGTTATTCATGCGACCTCTCCTCTCGATCATCAGTCAAGATGGATAGAGATATTTCCTAAGAATATATCAAAAGCAAAGACAGCACAGTATTTATGTGAGCTTTTGGAAATTGACTCACAAAATGCTATGGCAATTGGCAATGATTTTAACGATTTGGATATGTTGGAGTGGGCAGGTAGTGCATTTCTTGTTGAAAATGCACATGAAGATATCAAAAATAAGTTTTTTAATGTTGCATCTTGCAAAAATAATGGAATAATCGAGGCAACCAAGCTTTGGTTGGATAATTATGGATCTTGAATGTCTAAAATCTTTAATACTTGTTAGTTACAAAACAAATTAATGACTTTGTGAATCTCTAAATAGTATTAATTATAAAAAATCTTTCAAATGTTATTTATTTAACTTGACATACTATGTTATAAATGATTTCTTGTCTTTTATAGATGTGTTGCTTTGTTTAGCATTTTTTAATAATATGAGTTTTTAAAAAAACCTCGCAAACAAACAGTATAATTTTTAATTATACTAAAATCGATAAATAAGTTTTAGATAAAAAGATCATATGAATGATTATAGTAACAACAAAAAGAACAGGAGGAAAAATGATGAGTTCTTTATTTCAAATGAAAAGAACAGTGTTAATAGTATTTTCTTTACTATTACTATTATCAACAAGTCTCTGGGCACAATTCCCTGAGGGATTTGAAAGTGGAGCAATTCCAGCAACATGGACTGTCCA
>JAJBBH010000121.1 GCA_020532185.1 Candidatus Cloacimonadota bacterium
ATTTGGCATATGGACAAACTTTTGAAGCTCTGCTCTCTATTGATAAATTCAAACAAACAAACCCTAACGAGACAATATGGTCAACAATATATGAAAATAACAGGATATCAGCAAATGCCAGTATTAGTGATATTATTAGTATTTCACCTGATATACAAAACTTAAGTTTAACACAAAAATTATTTCTAAAAGTACAGATTATCAAAGAAAAACTTTATGAAAGTATAGATGCCAAATTTCCCCTTTATTCTGCTCTGATAAAGGCTGCTTTAACGGGAAATACATCGTTTCTGAGCGAGGAAGATGAGAATAATACTGCAGTATCACATGCACATTTCAGGCATGCAGGGGTTTTACACTTGCTCGCTGTATCTGGCTTGCATACTGGGCTTATATTTTTTGCAGTCTTTACTCTTTTAAGCTTGATTAATATTAATTTTGCTCGCATCGCTTCACTATTTTTCTTATTATTTTTTGCTGCTTTATGCGATTTTAGCCCGTCAGTTATGCGTGCCTCTTTAATGATCAGTATTTTAATGATTAGCACTGTCGTGCAGAGGAAACAGAATTTTTGGCAAATCATTAGCTTGACTGTTCTCATCATCTTGCTTTTTAATCCAAACACAATTTTCAATGTAAGCTTTTTATTGTCATTTACTGCTGTTTTGGCTTTAAATATTGTAGGTAAACTAACATATGATTTATTGTCAAAACAAAGATTAAGAAAAGTCCTATTTATTGTTTTATCATCTTTTCTTATTACCCTTTTTATTGCTCCATTTACCCTCTATTACTTCAATAACATCAATCTTAATGCTCTGATTAGCAATATAGTTTTAATCCCTCTTTTCTCCCTTATCTTGCTTAGTTCATTAATCACTTTGGCTATGCCCGAAAGCTTTTTCTTTTTCAAATATTATCGCCTCAGCTTGGATTTTTTGGTATATATTTTTGGCAAATCTTTGGCTTTCTTTAAAAAATTTGATTATATCTATTATTTATCTATCAATAAGGCACAACTCATTGTATTATTATCTTTGCTTGCCACGACTATTCTGCTATTCAATATAAGAAAGAAGAGCCGTAAATACCTGATTCCTCTATTTTTTATTCTGATTCCGCTCTTTATCTTCTTGAGTCCTAACTCTAATCAGTTTTCAAAAGTTATCTTTTTTGATACAGGCACGTCTGACTCTTTTTTGATAAGCACAAAAGGAAATGAAAATATCTTGATCGATTGTGCTGATGCACGCGGAAACAAGGCAGAAATTGAAAATAACGTCATCCCCTATTTTCATAAAAATGGTATCAGGACATTGGATTATCTGATTTTAACCCATCCTCACAGTGATCATGTGGCAGGCTTACCAAGCTTAGCAAAGCAGATTAAAATCAAAAACCTGATTGTCAGTGAAAAAGTGATTGATAATCCGTATTATCAGGAATTATTAGCCAAATCTCAAGATAGAATCGAGAATATTATAAGTATTCAGGACACTTGCACAATATATTTACAGAGCTCATCGCTGAAGTTTTTGCATCCAAATAGCAATTACCAGATTAGTGATATGAATAATCTTTCTTTGGTTGCGAGATGGAGTGAAGATGATATGGATTTTCTCTTTACTGGCGATATTGAAGCAAAAGCCGAAGCTTGGATTTTGAGTAATTATCCAGAAGAATTAGAAGTTGAATTATTAAAGGTTCCTCATCATGGCAGTAAAACGTCAAGCTCTAAGTCTTTTTTAGGGGAGGTATCTCCAAAAGCTGCTATTATTAGTGCAGGCAAGAAAAATAGATATAATTTTCCTAATGCACAAACAATTGAGAGCCTGGAAGAGCAAAATTCATTGGTTTTTCAAACGGGGATTGATGGTGCAGTAATCTGTGTCGTCTATCCTGATTATGCAGAGATTTACGGGTTTAATGAGCCTCACAAGAAGTATTATATTGTGCCTCATTAATTATTTTTTTATTGATATTATTTGGAGTGTTTGAAAGTCTTGAGATTTTTTGGGGAAATATGTTTTGATTGAGGTTTGGAGACTGTTTTTTACAGCGAACTACAACGAACTTTTTTTTTAACAGCGAACTACAGCGAACTTTAACGAACTTTTTTATTTAACCACAGAGAATTATAGAGAGCCACAGAGTTTTGCCTGGATGAGAGTGGTTGATGGTCGGTTTTTTTGGTATTTGGTCGTTTTTGGACAAGCACAAGGCATTGTCCCTACAAATAAAAAAAAATAGCTGGGCTATGGTAAAGAAAGTTCGTTGTCGTTCGCTGTAAAAAAAAGTTCGTGTCAGTTAGTTGTCGTTCGCTGTAAAAAAAAGTTCGTGTCAGTTCGTTGTCGTTCGCTGTAAAAAAAGTTCGTACCCGTTCGTTGTTAAAATCGCATTCATCGTAAAAAAACATTGACAAATAATGTCCATAAACATATTGTCTTGACTATATTAAATAATAAAAGGAGGAAAACATGGTAAAGGTTGATGAAACAAAATGTATCGGTTGTGGTGCTTGCGTCGATACTTGTCCTGTTAACGCCTTAGAAATGGATGGCGAGATTGTTAAATGCAGCGAACTTTGTGTTGATTGTGGTGCATGCATCAATGTCTGTCCCGTTGAAGCTTTATCCTTATAATTTGATTACAAAAAAATAACAGCAGAGCTATTGCTCTGCTGTTTTTAGTTTAGAGAGGAGAGGAGTGTTTTCTCATTGAAAAATTAGTTTACCTATTCTCAAAGCTATATTTCCCATCTTGATAATCAACATTGATGCTCTGATTTGGCAATAAATTACCTGCCAAAATCTCCATTGCCAGAGCATTTTCTATTTCTCGTTGAATAACGCGTTTCAGTGGTCGTGCACCAAACTGTGGATCAAAGCCACCTTCTGCGATAGCCTCGATAGCATTATCTGAAAAATGTATATTTATTCGTTTATCTTTGAGACGTTTACACAGGCCTTTAAGTTGTATTTGCACTATTTCTTTAATTTGCTCGCGATTTAGTCTATGGAACAAGATTATCTCGTCCAATCTATTCAGAAATTCTGGTCTAAAGTACGACTGTAAGAGCTTCATCAGATCATCTTTAATCTCATCAAGATTATCATTTGGGTGATCAAATATCATCTGTGCACCAATATTAGATGTCATGATAATTATGCTATTGCGAAAATCAACAGTTCTGCCCTGACCATCTGTAAGCCTGCCATCATCAAGTATTTGCAATAATATATTAAAGACGTCAGGATGTGCCTTTTCAATCTCGTCAAAGAGAATCACTGCATAAGGCTTACGCCTAACATTTTCTGTCAAATATCCGCCCTCATCATAGCCTACATAGCCTGGAGGAGCTCCAATAAGACGTGAGACAGAGTGTTTCTCCATAAACTCAGACATGTCAATTCTCACAATAGCCTTTTCAGAGTCAAACAAGAAATCTGCCAAAGTCTTACCAAGCTCGGTCTTGCCGACTCCTGTTGGACCCAAAAACATAAATGAGCCGATAGGTTTATTCTGGTCAGACAGTCCACTGCGTGAACGTCGAATCGCATTAGAAAGAGCGTTGATACCATCTTTTTGACCAATCACACGCTTAGAAAGCACATCTTCCATCTTCACAAGTTTCTGCATTTCGCTTTCTAAAAGTTTGGTCAAGGGTATGCCTGTCCATTTGGAAACAACCTCTGCAATCATCTCTTCATCAACGTTTTCTTTCAAGATTCGTTGCTCATTAGGTATTTTTTGCAGCTTCGTTTTTGCTTCTTCCAAAGCTTTTTGCTTAGCTGGCAATTCACCATATTTAAGCTCGGCTACTCTGCCCAGATTGCCAACTCGCTCCGCATTTTCTGCATCAATCTTTAGTTGATCAATTTGCTCTGAAAGCGTGCTAATCTCACTCATCAAAGACTTTTCATTTTGCCATTTGATTTTGAGCAATGATTGCGACTCACTTAAGTTTTTGATATCCTCATCTATTTTAGCCAGTCTCTCTTTGGATAGTTCATCTTTCTCTTTTCTCAAAGAGATTTTTTCTATCTCAAGCTGTTTTATTTTACGCTGAACTTCGTCCAATTCCACTGGCATTGAATCTATTTCCATTTTCAAACGTGAACATGCCTCATCGACAAGATCAATAGCCTTATCTGGCAAAAACCTATCTGAAATATATCTGTTTGATAGATAAGCAGATGCAACCAATGCTGTATCCAATATCTGCACACCGTGATGAACCTCATACTTATCTTTAATTCCTCTCAGTATGGAGATAGTGTCTTCCAAACTCGGCTCTGTTACCAAAATAGGCTGAAATCTGCGTTCCAAAGCTGGATCTTTTTCTATATATTTGCGATGCTCATCCAATGTTGTTGCTCCTATACAGTGCAATGTTCCACGTGCAAGTGCTGGCTTGAGCATATTAGATGCATCGACTGAACCCTCTGCCGAACCAGCTCCCACAACTGTATGGATCTCATCAATAAAAAGTATTATACGACCCTCATTTGACTCAACTTCCTTAAGCACAGCCTTCAATCTGTCTTCAAATTCGCCTCTAAACTTCGCACCAGCAACCAATGCAGCCATATCAAGCTCTAAAATCTCTTTGTTCTTCAAGTTTTCTGGTACATCTTTATCAACAATTCGGCGTGCCAAACCCTCAACAATAGCTGTTTTACCAACTCCTGGCTCACCAATTATCACAGGATTATTCTTTCGTCTGCGCGATAATATTTGAATGACTCGACGGATCTCTTCATCTCGCCCAATCACAGGGTCAAGCTTGCCTTCACGAGCCAACTTACTCAAATTACGTGCATATTTCTCCAACGCCTGATACTTCGCCTCAGGATTCTCATCTGTTACCCTCTGATTACCGCGGATTTCTTTCAAAGCCTGCAAAACCTTATTATAATCTATCGCATATTTCTTGATTAAATTCGCCGATTTCTTAGCCTTTTGCAACAATGCCAAAAGCAAATGCTCAACACTCACATAGTCGTCTTGCAACTTCTTTGCTTGCTTTTCTGCTTCAATAAAGATCTGATTCAAATCGCCTGAAAGATAAACCTGGCTATATCCAGATACTCGCGGCAAAGACTTCAACTCAGCATCTATATCTTTTGCAAAACCACCAATATTACAGTCTTGCTTTTGTAATATTGGCAAAACAATGCTGTCTTCTGTTTTCAATAAACTCATCAAGAGGTGAAATTCGCCTATTTCTTGATGCCCCATTTCATGTGCCAAAACCTGCATATTGTCGATTATCTCTCTTGATTTGAGCGTGTACTGATTTAGATTCATATGTTCTCCTTTCTTAATTTTTACATCCTATACATAATATAATGAGTATTTTGAACAAAGCAAACAAAATTAGCAAACTTTTACAAAGAGTGCTAAATCGACAAAGCGTCAAATTAAAAGATGGCTTTATACGACTTGGAAATGATTATGATTGTTGGCTTTATCTCAATTGTGAGAATAATGAGGCTTGGTGTTAAAAACCACCCTTATGATTTCTTTTATTATCTCTTTTAAAACATTAACTGCAACGCTATTACCAAATTGCCTGTATGATTGTCTTTGAACTGTGTCAATAGCAAATGAATCGGGGAAGCCTTGAATTCTTGCACATTCGCGGGGACTTAATTTTCGATACACACCATTAACAGCATAAATTCCTGTATTTGAACCTGCACCGCCTCCATACGCAGATAAAGTACAGGCATGTCCAAAACTACTATATATGCGCTCGCCTTGACCACCTTTGTTGACAATTCCTATCTGTAAAGGTTTGTTTGGCAGATCTAACTCACCAAAAATATTCTTCTCTGGTACATACACCTTATTAATTTTAACATCAGGTCGTGATATAATTTTTGCTTTTGGCTCATCTTCTAAGAAATCGTTTAGCGAAACGGCTATATTAGTTGGTCTTGGAAAAGAAAAGTCTCCGATACTCAAATCATCTCTAAAACAGACAATAAAAATTCTTTCTCTATTTTGCGGCAATCCATAATCACTTGCATTTAAGACTTTATGATAAACATTATAGCCCAAATAGATGAGAGTACTAATAGTAACATTTAATGTATTTCCATTATCGTGTTTAGCAAGGTTTTTACATTTTCAAGAAAAAGTATTTTTGGTTTGTGATACTTAGTAATTCTCGCAATATCAAAAAATAAAGTTCCTCTTGTATCTTCAAATCCTTTTTGTTTGCCAGATATTGAAAATGCTTGACAGGGGAAGCCAGCACATAATATATCATGATACGGAATTTCAGATTCGTCTATTTTGGTAATATCTCCATGAGGTTTTAGCCCAAAATTATCTTCATAAACTTTTGCTGCTGAACTGTCCCATTCTGATGCAAAAACACATTCTGCACCAAAGCTGCTCATTGCCAGATGAAAACCTCCTATGCCTGCAAAAAGGTCTATGTATCTAAATCCTTCCAAGTTTTTTGTTGTACGAGCAGTATATTCGTTAATTGGTTGCAAATTAGAGATATTCAAGTTATTTATTGGCTGATTATTATCTAATACTGCTTGTTTAAGCTCTATATCATTCTTCATTTACACCTCCATAATTAACATATTAACACTATGTTTTATAAGTGTTTTCATGTCAAGTTTATTTATAATTCTTCGTACAACTTAACAAACAAATCGAATAAATATAATTCATTTTTGCTTTTATTATATCTTTTAGTTGATTTTTTATTCTTTTCGCAGATTATTTCTCAAAACTCAAACACCTTTTGCTGGAAAATGATAAAACTATAATTAATCTTATCTACCCTATCCTAAGCCATATTAAAGGAGAATATAAGCGACTTATTTGAATATAATATAAAATATATTGCTTTTAAGTTGACAAGATCATATATATAAGTTGAATGGTATTTGAAAAATTATTGTGAGATATTACGTTTTTATGCTCACAATTCATACTGTGTATTTATAAAATAGCCTTAAGAATGAGTGTTTATATAGTGTTTTAAGGCTCTGTGTCTAACAAATATATTAATGAGGTTATAATGAAAATCGCCTTTATTGGTCCAGCTTTCCCGCTCAGAGGTGGCATTGCTGAATTTATGATGAATACTATCAACAAAGCTGCAAAAAGAGATCATGATATCAAAATCTTCTCTTTTTTGAAGCAATACCCAAGATTATTATTCCCAGGTAAAAATCAGTTCAACGAATCAAAACATCAAGATAATTACCCCACAAAAAGAACTTTTGTCCCCTACAATCCATTTACATGGAAAAAAGGCATTAATGAAGTGCTGGAATATGAGCCTGATTTGGTAGTCATCAAATACTGGATTCCTTTTTTTGCACCTCTCTACACATATATCATTAATAAAATACACAGCAAGTCCAAAGCAAAAGTTATGTACATTATTCATAATATTCACTTTCATGAAAGATGGCCCTTTGGAAAAATCTTATCACAAACTGCACTAAAAAGAGCTGACTACCTGCTATCTTTATCAGAAAGCGTATATCAATCAATACTTGATATTATGCCTGCCTTTCCAAAGCAAAACATTATCAAAGCTTTTCACCCAAACTACGAAGTTACAGCCCTCAATGAACAAGAAAAACATAATGCCTATTTTGACTTAAAAATCAGCCCCAAAAAGACCATTCTATTTTTTGGGTATATAAAGCCCTATAAGGGGCTCGACGTGCTGATAAGAGCTTTTAAAGAAGTAAATGAGCAAACAAAAGATATACAGCTCGTCATAGCTGGCGAAGTGTATGGCAGCGATCAACACTACACAAAGCTGATCAAAGAAAACAATCTCGAAGAATTTGTCGTTTTCCATAATTTCTTTGTAAAAGATGAAGATATACCAAAATACTTTGCTATTGCTGACGTCGTCGTGCAGCCATACCGCTCTGCAACACAAAGTGGCGTCTCTTTACTTGCTCTATCATATGGCAAGCCAGTAATCTCAACAAAGACTGGTGCCCTTGACGAGATTATCATACCCAATAAAAACGGTATCTTAGTAGCACCTGAAGATGAAGATGCTCTCTCGCGTGCGATTATTGATTTCTTTAATAAATACGATCGTGAAAGCATGGTGCAGTTTATTCAATATGCGATTGAAAACTACTCATGGGACAGCTTTATAGATATTATGCTAAAACCTTTTAAATAGAGGATATGCGCTTATACATTAAATGTTAATAAAAGATTTTACACAAAAAATAAATAATTCAAAATCTGTTAGTGAATTTACTCAAATAATCAACAACCCACAAAAAACAGGTATTTTTGTTCAATTAAATTTCTCCCTCAAAAGCCTATTAATCGCACATGCACACGATCTAACTAATAAAAATATCATCCTGGTCAGTCTTGACGACAGAGCAGCCGAAGAGTATTACGACGATCTAAAGCTCTTATTAGGCAAAGAAAACGTGAGCTTTCTGCCAGATTATGAGATATTACCATATGAAGAACGTTCTCCACACTACGTACTGCGAGCTGAAAGAATAAAAGTCCTATCTGATATTATTGAGCAAAAGCCAAAAGTATACAGCATATCTATCAGAAGCATGATACAGACAATTAGCCCACTGAAAAGCATTCAAAATGCGATATTTGATATCAAAGTTGGACAAGAATTAGAGATGTCTGACCTGATAGAAAAGCTCGTAAACAGTGGCTATGAACATGACTTCAAAGTCTTAAAACCTGGTCAAATATCAAAAAGAGGCGGTATTGTCGATATCTTCAGCTCAAACTATAAATTGCCGATCCGAGTCGAATACTTCGGCGATGAGATATACTCTATCAGGCATTTCAATATCGAAAACCAGCGTTCAGAGCATGAAGAGCTCGAATATGCAAAGATTATTCCTGCTCGAGAAATTATTATCACCGACGTTGATCAAGACAGCCCACTTAGAGAAAAAACTGCTATCAAAGGCTATTATGATGGAATAGAACAAGATATTGCCCTCTTATTTAATGAAAATGCCTGCTTATTCGATTATTTCGATCCAAAGAATACAATTATCTTTTGGGACAATATCCATGCTCTTGACCAATCTGCGGAAGAGATAGCTCAAGATTGCAACGATTTATGGATAAAATCAAAGAAAGAAGATAAGAGACGACTACTTGCCGAACCTCAGCAAATGTTTCTGACAAATGGACAGATAAGTACAAAAAGCTCAAAGTTCAGTAATCATATCCTCTCCAGTGCCTTTTACGATCTAAAACACAAACTTTTTACCCCAAAAGATATACAAGAACTTGATTTCCCAACTGAGCCCGCACCAGTTGTCGAAGCAAATCTCGTACTCTTGGAAAGCTTTATAGATAATTATCTTGAAAATGGTTATGATATTTATATCCAGAGTGAAAATAATGCACAAAAACAGAGAATGCAAGACTTATTGCCAGACTTAAAAGACAAAATTAAGTTCACTATTGGCGTCTTTCACAAAGGCTTTGTGCTCAAAGATGCTAAGCTTGCTATTCTCACTGACCACGAGGTCTTCAAACGATTCAAGAGAAAAAAGATCGATGCAAGCTTTAGCCAGGGCGAAGCTTTGGTTGATTATGATTCTATCAAGCCTGGCGACTATATTGTACATATTGACTATGGTATAGGAATATATGAAGGACTCAAAGTTTTGGATATTGACGATAGAAAAATCGAATGCCTATCTATTCAATATGCACAAGGCGACCGTATTTATGTACCTTCTTGGCAATTAGATATTGTAGCAAAATACGTGTCTGAGGAAGGTGTAGCACCCACTATCAATAAGCTTGGTACAAAGCAATGGGAACTGGCAAAAGCACGTGCTAAAAAGCAAATTGAGATGGTGGTTGACGAGATTGTTGATCTATATGCAGAACGCTCTATCCGCTCTGGTATTCATTTTGAACACGATAATGATTGGCAAATTGAGATGGAAGAATCTTTTATCTTTGAAGATACACCTGATCAGAAAAAGGTAACAAATGAGATAAAACAAGATATGGAAAGCGATAAGCCTATGGAGAGATTACTCTGTGGCGACGTGGGCTTTGGCAAAACAGAGATTGCCATCAGAGCCGCATTCAAAGCGGTGATGAGTGGTTATCAGGTGGCTGTGCTTGTTCCGACTACACTATTGGCTGAACAACATTTCAATGTCTTCAAAGAGAGATTAGCTCAATTCCCTATCAAGATTGCTTTGCTCAGTCGTTTTCGTACTAATGCACAAAAAGAGAAGGACTTAGTTGCCTTAGCACAAGGCGATGTAGATATTATTATTGGCACGCATAGACTGCTTTCTGCAGATGTTCGTTTCAAGAATCTGGGTCTTTTAGTGATAGATGAAGAGCATCGATTTGGCGTTAAACATAAAGAAAAAATAAGGCAGATAAAAGCAAGTGTTGACACGCTTTATATGTCTGCAACACCTATTCCGCGAACCTTAAATATGGTTTTGTGTAATTTGAAAAGCATATCTGTCATCCAAACCTCGCCAAAGGCACGTTTGCCTATCAGAACAGTTATTGTTAAATATGATAAAGATGTGATCCGCGAGGCAATTCTCCGTGAAGTTGATCGCGGTGGACAAGTCTATTTCTTGCATAATAGAGTCGAATCGATAAATAGCATTGCTGCAGACTTACAGGCATTATTACCAAATATTCGCTTTCGTATAGGGCATGGTCAATTACCCGAAAGAGAGCTGGAAAACATATTGCTCGACTTTTCTGAACATAAGTTTGATGTCTTAGTTGCTACAACTATTATCGAGTCAGGCATTGATATTCCAAATGCTAACACCATAATAATCAATAGGGCAGATATGTTTGGCATGGCTCAATTATATCAGATTAGAGGACGTGTAGGCAGGAGTAATCGTCGTGCCTATGCATACCTGATGATTCCCAAAAATATCACACCTGAGGCAAGAAAGAGACTGGAAACACTAACTGAATACGAGTCTCTCGGATCTGGTTATCAGATTGCTATGCGTGATTTGGAAATACGTGGTGCAGGCTCACTTTTGGGCACTAAGCAAAGTGGTGCTATCAATACTATTGGCTTCAATTTTTATAATAGACTTTTGGAACAGGCTATCAAGAATATCCAAGAGAAAAACCCCAACGGTATTTGGGATGAAGAAGAGAGAAATGATATCCGTAAAATAGAAATAGAATCTGATTTTTACTTTCCGTTCGACTATATTAGCGATGAAAAAGAGAAAATCAGTATCTATAAACGTATGCTCGCCTTTAAAGACAATCAAGAATTTGATAATCTAAAAGATGAGCTTACTGACCGTTTTGGCAATATTCCCCCTCTTGCTATGCGGGCTATAGATTATTATCGCTTGCGGATGAACTCTATCCAAATTGGTTTGAGCTCTTATCAGATTAAAGGTAACTTTATTATCTGCGAATTTGATAAGAATAACCTGCCAGATAAAGCAAAACTTACACAAATCATTCCGCATATCGATCACCCTGTAAAATTTGATATGGCAAAAGCAGATAGCATGAAAATGATTATTGACCTGTCTGATGCAGGCTTTGATAAAGAGAAAAAACTGGCGTTCGGTGAAAAAATAGTGAAACTCTTCGCTTCATAAA
>JAJBBH010000115.1 GCA_020532185.1 Candidatus Cloacimonadota bacterium
CAACAAGCACAAGAGACTGCAGAAATAATGCAAGAATTGACGCGAAATGCTGCTGAGATTAGCAAGGTTATTAACTTGATTAATGATATTGCAGATAAGACCAACCTATTGGCACTCAATGCAACAATTGAGGCTGCATCAGCTGGTGAAGCAGGAAAAGGCTTTGCAGTTGTTGCAAATGAAGTGAAAGCCTTGGCAAATCAAACAGCACAAGCAACAGGTAATATCCAAGAGAAAATCGAAGAAATGCAAAAATCGACAAAGTTGTCAGTAAGCTCTTTAGACTCTGTAAAGAATATTATTACAGAGCTAAACTCAATCAATAATACTATTGCATTGAATATCGAAGAACAGAGCCATGCAGTCGAGGAAGTCTCAGCATCAGTTGCATTCTCTGCAAAAAACTCAAAAGATGCAGTTGACTTTTCTGAGAAAATTAAGCAAGCAACAGAAAATATAAATAGAAATATCACAGAAGCAGGACAAGGCATAAATGAAGTTGCCAGAAATACGTCAGAAAGTGCGACTGCAGCCAATGAAGTTGCATCAAGATCTGAGACTATCAGCTCCCAAGTTGATGAAATAGCAGCAAACTCGAGGGAAATCACACAAGGTATGGGTGTGATTACAGATCACTTGGCAGAGATTAATGTGAACTCTTCAAAGTCTGCCCAAGAATCTGAAAGAGTAAAGCAAGCAGCTCTCAGACTGGAAGGCGTCGCAACTACTATTAGAAATATAACCTCAAGATTTAAAGTATAAGTATACTCCTGCTTATATCATATTTGGGCAAGTATAAAGCTTGCCCTTTTTTATTTTGAAAAAAATAATATGGTCTAAAGTGGCTCTGGTAGCCACTTTGATAAAAACGTTGAAAATACTTTTATTAAAACTCACTTTTTGGGCGCATATATAAGTAGAGGCTATGATATTTTTTGTTTATTCTAAAATAATCTTTACAAATTTAATATTTTTAATTATAATATTATTATGTAGTGTATAGGCTTTAATCATATGTAATCTAAGGAGGAACAATGAAGAAATCTTTACTATTGATACTTGTCGCACTGTGTATAAGCACTGCTTTTGCAATATGGTCAGATAGTTCTGCAGAAAACTTAAAGCTCACTGACTCATATAACTACGAGGAAGTGATACCCAAAATTGCCTATGCAAATAATGGAAATGTTTGGGTAACTTGGTTTTCCAATGAAAATGGCAACTATAATGTTCGTGCCCAAATGTTTAGCTTTGATGGAGAGCCTGCTTTTTCCGAAATGGGTATGCTGATAAGCAATAACCCACAAATGAGCTGGCTTACAGATTGGGATATGAAGGTCGATTCGCAAGGTAATGCTGTATTGGCATTTTTGGATGAAAGAACAGGTAATTTAGATATTTATGCATATAAGATAAGCCCCACAGGTGAAATGCTTTGGGGAGAAACTGGTATTGCTTTATGTGATGATGTGGCAGAAGATTATACTCCAACTTTAGGAATTACAGATCAAGATAATGTGATCGTGGCTTGGATGACAGATGACGATACACGCATGCAAAAGATTATGCCTGATGGTACGCTTGCCTTTGACTCTCCTATTGTATTTCATGAAGAAGGCTTTGCTATCACTTGGGCAGAAATATTAGCAAGCGAAAATGACTCTTTTTTCTTTAGATATGCAAAAGATTCTGGTCCATTTTGGGCAGTAACACGACATCTCTTGGTGCAAAAATATGATACAGATCTCGAACCTATTTGGGACGAGCCAACAATTATTACCAATCAAGGTGGAATATCAAGCTGGACACAAAATTTCCCTACTGCATCTGATGGTAATGGTGGTTTTGTGATATGCTGGTACGAAGATAGAGATATGGACAATATGAGCAATGTCTATGTGCAACATGTCTTGGCAGATGGGACTGTTGGCTTTGCTGCAAATGGTATTCAACCAACAAGCAATTTTTCTACACAGCACTTTAATCCGTCTATAACTTATGACCAAGATGACAATAATATTTGGCTGGTCTGGATGGAGACAAACTCCTCACAAGGAAGTAGAGGAGTAAGAGTACAGAAAATTGACAGCAATGGAAACAGAGTTTTTGGTTTAGATGGCTTTGCTGCCGTACCAATTAGTAATGATTCTGTAATGCCTTTTAGTGCAAGCTTTCAAAATGGTGAATTTGTGGCAGCATATACTTATGATATTGATGGAAATATGTTTAATTGCAATATCGAGGCTTTTAAATTAGACAATAATGGTGATTTTGTGTGGGAAGATTCTTTCACACTTGTCAAGTCTACTGCAAGTGGTGCTTCTCATATGGTTAGTACAAGTTTGCAATCTAATCAGCTTGTTTTTGCATGGGAAGATAGCCGAAATTCAAGCACTAATATATATTTACAAAACATCAACTTCGATGGTTCATTGGGTGTAGCTGATCCTATTACAGGCATTGAAGGCTTTGTTACGCTCAATGATGAGAGAGGCAACGTGGCAGAGGTGCTGATCCAAATAGGTGAGTATCAAGTGTATCCCAATGCTGATGGATATTATTATCTCGAATTAGAGGCAGGCACATATAATATCAGTGCCAGTTTAGAAGATTATCAAACAACTAATATCGAAGAATTTGAGGTGATCGAGGGGGAAATTGCTCAGTTAGACATCGTGCTTGAGCCAATTGTGAGCGTGTCAGAAAACGTCCTTATAGCGATAACACAGCTTGGTAATTATCCAAATCCGTTCAATCCAAATACAGTAATTAGCTTTAGTATAGCTGAAGACGGAGAAACGAATTTGTCTATCTATAATAGCAAAGGGCAGTTCATTAGAGCACTGAAAAATGAATATCTGCCAAAAGGCTCATATCAGATTGATTGGAATGGTCTTGATAATATTGGCAGACAATGCTCTTCAGGTGTTTACTTGATTAAGTTGACAAATAATAATAAAGCATTAACACATAAAATGCTAATGCTTAAATAATCTATCTTTGCAGGTATGGTTTTTTGTACTGTACCTGCCTTTATCTCTTGTAATTTGGCATTTCAAAGGGAATCTCCATAGATATTTCAACCATGCCAGCAACTTTTCCCTCTCTGTACCATGGGCTTTGATAGATATGTTTTTTGATGCCATTTTTTTCTATTGTATAGTTATTTGTCGTATTATTTTCTAACATATACTTTATCTTTTCTGCAGATTCAGGTTTGTGACAAGGAAAGAGGCTCTGACCTATCATGCTCTTTTCTCCAGCTTTGTCAAATGTTTTGCAAGCCTTTTCATTCATATAGATGACAATGCCATCTTGATCGCAAACTGTAATAGCGGCGGTGAAATTTTTTACCCATTCAAATTCTTTCATTATTTCTCCTTTTATTTATCAAAATATTATTGGACCGAGTTCTGAAATATGCTTTACTTTGTGAAAATGCACATTTTTATTTTTTACCTTGATATCTGTGGCTGTAAATATCTCTTTAAAGCCCAGCTTCAATGCCTCCTTAACTCTTTTATCCATTTGTGAAACAGTTCTTATATCGCCATTTAAGCCAACTTCACCTATAAAGACTGTTTTTTCTCTGAGAGACTTATCTCTGAAACTTGACAGTAATGCGGCAATTAAGGCGAGATCAGTGCCAGGTTCGACTACTTTTATTCCGCCGGAGAAATTTATAAAGACATCAAGTTCTTTCATATTAAGCATGAGATTTTTCTCAATTACAGCCAAAAGTAAAGCAAGTCTCTTTTGATCAAAACCGACAGAAACACGCTGTGCATTACCATAATTAGTTGGTGATACAAGTGCTTGCACTTCTATAAGAAATGCACGAGTACCCTCTAAGACGCATGATATAGCTGTGCCAGAATAATTATTTTGATTCATAATAAACTGTTCAGAAGGGTTTTCAACCTGTTTTAAGCCCTTGTCAGTCATCTCAAAAATACCTATCTCATTCGTGGAGCCAAACCTATTCTTAGTAGTCCTAAGTATCTTAAACTGATTGGTCAACTCACCCTCAAAGTAGAGCACGGTATCAACCATGTGTTCAAGCACTTTTGGACCTGCCACAGCACCATCTTTAGTAACATGCCCAACAAAGAAAAGAGGGATATTCTTATGTTTTGCAAGCCTTGTAAGCACGTTTGCTGTTTCTCTTATTTGGGATATTGAGCCAGGCATACTGTCTATCGCATTTAGATAAACAGCTTGAATTGAATCTATAACAATAAAATCTGGATCAGTGTTTTCAATTTCTTGTATTATTTGTTCAACATTATTTTGGCATAATAAATAGAGGCTAACGTTATTGATACCCAATCTCATACTTCTTAGCTTTATTTGTTCGGAGCTTTCTTCTCCTGAGACATAGAGTACTTTTTTGTTATTTGCAAGCAAATCAGCTACTTGCAGCATAATAGTTGATTTCCCAATACCAGGCTCACCGCCTATGAGAGCAACCATGCCAGGTACTATACCTCCACCTAATACACAATCAAGCTCGCTTAAACCAGATGATATTCTGCTTTGATTTGGGTCAAATGTGACCTCACTCAAGGGAATAGCTCTGTTACTATGATCAGTTAGGTGATGAGTATTTTTTTTGCCTTTTTGTACAAGCTTTGCTGTTTCAGTAAATGAATTCCACGCATTACAACTGGGGCATTTGCCGAGCCATTTGGTAGATTCGAAGCCACATTCTTTACAAAAGAACATTGTTGTCATCAGATTCACCTTCATTTTCTTTTTCAAAATCAAATAGATTCCATATTAGAAGCCTATTAAAGGGAAATAAAAAGCTGATTGAAATTGCAAAAACTAAGCTGGATAAGATAATGCCAATAAATAATAAAAGCATATTTATAAAGACGTCATAATTATTGGTCATCATTTTTAGTATATAAATCTTGTGATACATAGCGTTTATCGTTGCAATATTGTTTATAGCGAACACATAGATCTTTAAAAAGAATAAAAGAAAAACAATAGATAAAATTATTGAGACACCTTTATAAAAAAAATATAGAAGAAAATTATAAGATTTTTCTTTGATCATCTTATAAGTTTTCTTAACAGAGAGCATGTAGCTATTGCCTATATATTGGAAGTATAAGACAAAATCATTCAAAACAAAGCTTGTCATGATCACTATGGCAATCATAAATTTGATGAAAACCCAAAATAATGTTAATGCAGATAGTGAGAATTTTAAGCCAAAAGAGATTAATAACAAATAGATAATAATCAATAATAAAATCAGGGTTACAGTTAAAAATAGGGCAAGAAAATGGGTGAAAAAAGATGGTATTGAGAAGTTGAAGAAGAGGCTTCTTTTTTCTTTAGGGCTCATTTTTTTCTTACAATAATCTATCATTGCAATCTCTGCTCTGATATGCAAAAACCAACAAATAAAGCCAATTGTAATGAATACAAAGACTGTGCTTGGGATAAAAGTTGCAAACCTTTTAAATAGATCATAAAAAAATACTTTAACTGTTGTGCTATTGACAAAAGCGTTGAAATGTTTGGGGTAACTTAAAAATTGAATACCGTTCCAAGCACCAAAAATACTAATAAAGAAGAAATATAAAAACGCTGTTTTTTTTTGTGTAAACTGCTGAATTGTCTCATGAAATGTTTTTTTTAGAATATTTACCATAGTTTAGCCCAATCTTGAAACTTGTCAAAGAAATCAACTGTATATTTTACATCGGTGTCAATCTGCTTGATCAGCTGCTCTTTATTATCAAATTTTATTTCATCTCTTATCTTGTGCAAAAAATATAGCTCGACATCGTTATGATAAAGATCGCCTGTATAGTTGATTAAATGCCCTTCAATCGTGATTAAACCACTTGTTTTGACAGATGGGCTTGTTCCGATATTGGCAGCACAGATATAAAAATCTTGGCTTTCGGGTAAGAACTTATCGCTTTTTTTATATACTTTGCAAGCGGCAACATAGACGCCATTTGCTGGAATTAATTTATACTTTTCGATTGGTTTTATATTAATAGTTGGAAAACCCATTTTTCTACCTAATTGTTTGCCTGATACGACGTTGCCCATGATAGAATAATAATAGCCAAGATAATGTTGAGCATTTTCCATCAAGCCATTTTTCACAAAGTCTCTGATCAGGCTGGAGCTGATAATTTTATTGTTTTGCATTGTGAGAGGCTCAGTTTGTATTAGTTCGAAATTAAATTTTTTAGCATATTCTTCAAGCAAATCAATATTTCCTTTTTTGTTATGACCAAAATGAGTATCATAGCCGATAATAATTGCAGCAGGGTTAAAGTTTTTTATCAGATATGATTCGATGAATTCTTCTGCACTAATCAATGCAAACTTTTCGTCGAATGGTATATAAGCAATTTGGTCAACACCAAGTTTTTTTAGAATTCTGGTTCTTTTGATATCTTCTGCCAATATATATGGGCTAAGTTCTTTTCTAATCACTTCTCTTGGGTGTTTTTTGTATGTGAGTACTATGCTTGTTTTTTTTGTTGTTTTTGCATAAGCAACGAGCTTTTTTATTAATGCTTGATGGCCTAAATGCACACCATCAAAAGTACCAATTGTGATGATATTTTTTTTGTCATTATTTATCATTAAAAATTACCGTTGGGATTAATATATTGTCTTTTATTATTGATAGGCCTAAGCACTTACCTTGATTATTAAAGATAAGGCTTTCTTCTTTATCTGTTTTTTTTATGTTTTTGAAGCGGCTTATTTCCAATCTAACACCATTTTTATAGATCCTGATATCCTTGTCAGCTATGGTAAATTGTTGGAAATTTGGAAAAGCCTTATCGTAACTTAAAAGATATTCTTGCCAATTTTCATCATTCAAGTGATCAAGCTTCACTGCTTGAGTTATAGAGATATTGGCAATTGCTGTTCGACGAAGTGATTTGGTATATGCGACAGAGTCATACATCTCTGCAATTTGTTCTGAAAGAGTTCTAATATATGTGCCAGAGGAAACAGTGCAATCGTAATACAATTCTGGATATTTTAGCGTTAAAACACGAAATGAATGGATAGTAATATCTTTTTCTTTAAGCTCAAAATCTTTATTTTGCCTTGCTAATTCATAGGCTTTCTTTCCATTTATTTTTTTTGCAGAGTACTTTGGCGGTATTTGTTTATTTATAAGTTTAACATGCTTTTCAAGGGTTTTTAAATTGAATTGAGGTATATTGTCATCGGTTTGAATAGTGAGTCCAGTCAAGTCACCTGTATCAGTTTTGATGCCAAAATGCATACCAGCGAGATAGCTTTTGGTAGCGTTATCAAAAAACTTTAACATTCTTGTAGCATTGTCGATCGCTATCAACACGAGCCCTGTTGCAAAAGGGTCGAGTGTACCAGCATGTCCCATCTTTTTAATGCCAGTTATTTTTCTCAGCCTTCTGATCACATCAAAAGTGCTGATATTTTCTGGTTTATCGATATATAAAAAACCTGATTTCACTTTAACAGCTCGATTTGCTTGAGTACCTGTTGTTTTACTTCGGTTAATGTGCCTCTCACTGTGCCACCTGCAGCTCTCTTATGTCCTCCGCCATCAAAGATATATGCAAGTTTATCAACATCATAAATGTCTGATCTAAAACTAATTCTAAACAGTTTTTCTTCAATTTGTTGGAAAAATACTTGGATTTCAACATCTTTTGCTCCTTTGACCCATCTCATCATTTTTGAGGTAGCATCATTTGCCAAACCAAGATTATTGAGCATTTCTAAGCTTGAGTGAATAAACAAAACTTTACCCTTCTCATGCAAATCAATTGTAGATAGTACATTGCCAACAAATTTATAATATGCTGGTGTTTTTTTTAGAAGAAACTCAGTGACCACATAGTTTGGATTTAACCCATAGTCCATTAATTCTGTACATACTTGAAAAGAATCTTTGTCGGTATTGTTATTGACAAAGTTGTCAGTATCATTGATAATAGTAGTATAAATGCATTCTGCATAGTACTTTATATCTTGTGTATTCATTTTTTGTAAAAGATGTTTAAGTGCATTGTGCAAAATAATACCTGTACACACGGCATTTGGATCAATGTAATATAAATGCTTTTCAAGAATAGCACTTTTATTTATCTCGTGATGGTCTATAAAGATCACATTTTTTGCATTTTCAAAAATCTCTTCTTTCGCATCAGTGCGTGAGTATTCATGACAGTCAATTGTTATCACTAAGTCAAATTTATTGTGTGGCAAATCAGCATTTGTATGCTGGCTCACATTGAGGAATTCAAGAAAATCTGGTGCTTCTTTTTGTAAAAACACATATGTTTCTTTTTTAAACAATTTTTCGATAATCATTTTTAAAGCGAGGCAAGCAGCAAGCCCATCACCATCGGGGTTTTTGTGTGTTATAAGCAAAACATTATTTGCACAAAAAATAGAATCTTCTAATATGTTTGTTAGAGAGTTAATATTTGAAATATACATATTAATAACTTTCTTTAATAATTACAGGGCGGTTTACCCGCCCTGTTTAAAGTTGTTTTGAAAAATAATTGCCTTGTTATTAGATTTCTTCATCTTCATCGACAGGGTCGTCTAAGCCATCATCATATGCATCAAAGTCATCCTCTTCATCGTCTTCGTCATAGTCGTCTTCATAATCTTCATCGAAGTAGTCTAAATCTTCGTCAAAGTAATCATCATCTTCGTATTCATCATCGTAATAAGATTTTCTTTTTTCTGCTTGAATTACTGCAAAAATATTGTCCAAGCCAGATGCATTGTCTTCTGTTGCATCATAATGGTAAGTTACTTGAGGGATTCTTCTCATAATTTGCGCTCCTGCAATTTGATTTTTTATAAAGCCAGAACTTCTTTCCATCAGTTCTTGCACTATTTCTTTTTTAATCGATTTGTCAGTGTAATCATAATATATTTTTAGCATTGATAAGTCATTACTAATTTTTATATGCGAAATACGAACAGAGCTAAGCCTATCGTCTCCTATTCCAAATGTATATATAGTTGATATTAATCTAAATAACTCCTTGCTTAGTCTTTCATGACGAATACCTTTCATATTCTAAATCTTCCTTTGAAATTCTTCATTTAGATAAACTTCAATAACGTCGTTTTCTTGGAGGTCATTGTAATTTTTTAATCTAATACCACATTCAGAGCCAGATAAAATCTCATTTACTTCATTATCAAAATGTTGAAGGCTTTCTATTCTACCTTCGTAAACCTTAATATCATTTCTAAAAACGCGAGCCAAACCTGTTTTTAAAACAGAGCCTTTTTCGACGAAACATCCTGCAATTGTGCCAAGCTTTTTAACTTTGAATGTTTGTTTTATCAATGCATGTCCTACAAATTTTTCTCTAATTTCAGGAGCAAGCATACCCGACATTGCAGATTTAACATCATCAATAGCGTCAAAAATAATTGAATAGAGCTTAATTTCTACGTCCATATCTTCAGCAAGTTTTTTTACTTTGCCATTTGCTCTGACATGAAAGCCTAATATTATTGCGTTTGAAGCTGATGCAAGGTTAACATCTGCTTCTATAATACCTCCGACAGACTTTCGAATAATATGAATTACAACTTCATCAGTTGACAGCTTTTGAAGAGCATCGCAAATAGCCTCTACAGAGCCGTCAGTATCAGCTTTTACAATGAGACGCAATTCAGTCATTTGGTTTTCTTTTATTTTAGCAAATAAATTATTTAGAGTTGTTGTAGTATGATATTTTTCTCTTTCCTGTCTAATCAAAAGACGTTCAGAACTGATTTGTCTTGCAATTCGTTCGTTTCTAACTTTGTTGAGTACGTCGCCAGCTTTTGGCACGTCATTCAAGCCAAATAAGACACAAATATCAGAAGGTCCAACCTGAAGGATTTCTTGTTCTCGTTCGTTGATCATTTTTCTAACGTGTCCATATGTTGCACCACAGATAATATTATCACCTTTTCCTATAGTACCTTCTTGGATGAGAATTGTTGCCATAGTACCCATTCTGGTATCTTTTCTTGATTCTATTACAACGCCTTTACCTGGTATATCGTACTTTGCTTTCAGCTCTTTCATCTCACATGAGAGCAGGATCAGTTCGAGTAATTCATCTATACCTTCACCTGTTCGTGCAGAGGTTTTGGTCCACAAAACTTCGCCGCCCCAACCTTCTAAGAACACATTTTGTTCGAGCAAATTTGCAATAGTTCTATCTATATTAGCTTCTGGTAAGTCCATTTTATTGATAGCAATAATCATTGTAACACCTGCGGCACGAGCATGGTCTATTGCTTCAATTGTTTGAGGTTTTACACCATCATTTGCTGCAACAACTATGATAGCGACATCAGTCACATCAGCACCTCTTGCACGCATTGCAGTGAATGCCTCGTGACCAGGAGTGTCTAAAAAGGTAATCTTTTGGTCATTATGTTTCACTTGATAAGCACCGATATGTTGAGTAATTCCGCCAGACTCTCCGGCAACAACTTTTGTGTTTCTAATATAGTCCAAAATAGATGTTTTGCCGTGATCGACATGGCCCATAATGGTAACTACAGGTGGTCTTGATAACTCTTCAACATCATCATATTCAATACTATCTTCGATAATATCAATTCCATACTCATCTTCAAAGCTTACATCAAATTCAAACTCATCGCATATAAGCTCTAATGATTCTCTATCAAGTCTTTGGTTTATAGAAACCATTTTTCCCATTTCCATAAACTTCATAATAATATCAGATGGTGTAATGTCCATTAATTTTGCTAATTCACTAACAGAAGTGAACTCACTGATTGAGATTTCGGTTTCTTGTTCAGCTTGTATAGTTTTCTTATCTTCTTTTTTATGTTTTCTTTTTTTACGACTGCCCGCTAAGACACTTTTAATACTCTTATCAAGCAAGCCTTCATCAATTTCAACTTGTAAAGCTTGATCTCGAAGCCTTTTACTTTTGTTAATCTTTGCTTGTAAGTGTTTACTCTTTTCACCTAATTCATCAATAGTAACCTTTTTATGTTTTCCAAACGAGCGAGCCTCTTGCTTGATTTCGCCAGGCAGTGTGTGTGGAATAATACTTTCCAAATTTGCTTTTAGATTTGGTGCAGATGAATATTTTGAGCGGGGGCTTTCAGATCGTTGCCTATTGTATTGTTGCCTTTTGTCATCTTGATCTGATCTTTGATCTTGCGATTGTTGTTTTGGTCTATAAGGTTTTTTGTAGCTGGAATCTCTATCATCAGTCCTTCTTGGTGTTCTTGTTTGGTTCGAATAATCTTGCCTTTTTTGACCTTGTGAATAATCGCCAGATTGGTCTTGTTTATAGCCTCCTTGTTGTTGTTTATAATCTCTGGGCTTTCTATCGCTATAGTTATAGCTTCTTTGACCTCTGCTATCGGCTGTTTGCTGAGCATCTCTTGGTGGTCTTGTATCTCTTGAGTCTCTTGGCTGTCTTGTATCTCTCGAGTCTCTTGCATCTCTTGGTGGTCTTGTATCTCTCGAATCTCTTGGTTGTCTTGTATCTCTTGAGTCTCTTGTATCTCTTGGTGCTCTTGTATCTCTCGAATCTCTTGGTGGTCTTGTATCTCTTGAATCTCTTGAATCTCTTGA
>JAJBBH010000084.1 GCA_020532185.1 Candidatus Cloacimonadota bacterium
CCTATTGTTTGAGCATCCATATTATCTGCAAAATGAAGAACAACAGCCTCAATTGTTTGTGGGACTTTAACTGCACCCTTTTCCATTTCTCCATGATGTGATAAAATTAAATGTCTGAGTTTCATCAATGTGTTTTCAGGAAAGTTATTAATTGTTTTTGCTTTTTCACATATCAGATTATCTGCCATTGGAATATGTCCGATCAGCCTTCCAATATCAGTAAAGTCAATTGATGGCATAATTTGATACTCGTATACTTTACCAAAATCATGTAAAAGAGCACCTGTAATTAATATATCACGATTCAAATCGTATTGAGTAGTACAAAATTCGCATATCTTTGTTACTGAAAGTGTATGCTCTAATAAGCCTCCTACATAGTTGTGATGCCATGTCTTAGCTGCAGGGCACATTGCAAACTTTGCAAACAATTCTTTGTCGTCAAAAATGCTTTTTAGAAGCTGTGATAAATAAGTATCCTTAACACTATCGATCATTGCAAAGAGCTGTTCTGCCATCAAATTTGTATCTTTGTTTGTCTTGGGAATATAATCCACTAATTCATATTCATCATCTTCAGCTTTTCTAATTTTACTTACATTCAATTGTATTTGATCCTTGTAACTAATAACGGTAGCTTCGACTTTGCAAACATCAGATTCATTAAACAAATCCACCATTGTAGTTGCATTATTCCATATATTTCCTACAATTGGTCCTGTTTTATCTATAAACTGGATACGGACAAAATAATCTTTTTTACCTTCACGTAATTCTTTTTGACTAACCATCAGAAAAGTAACAATCTTTTGATTAATGTACTGATAAAGATCGTGTACAAATATTTTTTCTTTAGTTTCCATTTCAATCCTCACAAATTCTTTTTTATTTTAACAACAGTATTTTTTTCATTTGAGGTGGCGTATTTGTGTGCTTTATACGAATAAAATACACACCACTACTTAAATTCTTATTATATTCGTCTTTTAAATCCCATTTATAGACCGAGTTAACATTATCCGTAATAGTTCTAACACGCTGTCCTTTTATATTATAAATATCAATTTTTGCTACATGCTCTGACTTTACTGACAAAACCTGATTATCTCGAATTGGGTTTGGCCACACATCTGCAACTATCTCATTATCTTGATAATAATGTTGTGAAACACTTATATCAAGCTCAGGTAGTTTTTCTGCTGCTGTGAATAAGATTTGTTTACTTGGCTTATGAATAGCTTGAACTACCAGTATCACATCTCCAATAGTATTATCATCATACAGAATAATTTGGTCGAAAGGTATTTCTAATTCTAAGCTTTGTTGTAAACCATAATTTGCTGTCAAAGCAATGCCGTTTTTCATATCAGTAAGATAGTTACTAACTGATATGCATTCTTTTTCATAAAAGTGATATTTTTGGACTAAGAATGCTTGCATCATACATTCACCAATAAAGTCAGAGAAAATTCGCGTATTTGCATTATTTATATTAATATTAAAAGTTATTCTATTGTTTAGAGTATCTATATCTGTTCTTTCTGCCTTTAAGAATGTTTTTAAATCTCTTGTAGAATAGAGATAATCATCAAACTTATCAGTATATATTGATGGCATGTAACCATTTATTCTCATTGTGCCTTGTATTATTGTGTTTGGATATCCAAAATTTTGATACCATGTATTTTTCTCTGTAAATATTGTTTGATTATATTGGTCGGCAAAATCAGGGAAATAATCAAGTCTCAAGGTGTTTTCAGGTAAGTCATCTTGGGAAATCCACAAACTATTTGATATTGTACTATTTGACTGCAAAAAGTTTTCTACACAAATATAATCAAGCTCATCCATAAACACATTATATGTTTTAGCAAAATAGTTATTATCAGCAAATTCATTTTGCATATTATCACAATAAATATTCATTTCAAGCTTATATTGCATAGGCTCTCTAAGCAGAATAAAATCTTTAAATAAGCTTGGCTCTATATTTCTCACCTCATAAGGCATCATAATACTTGCAAACCTAACTGAATCTCTTAGCGATAATTGATTATTTGGTGCCTTATAATTTAAAATCAAATATGGATTATTCACAGTTGCAGCACTATTATTTGCTACTTGTATAACAGGTTTAACTCTGGCATCAACAACTAATTCGTCTGTAAAGCTAACAGACTTTATTATCAAATCCGTGTGATATGTTAAAAGAGTGCCTTTTATTGATAGTAATAATTCAGACTTAAAGCCATTATTTGCAAAGTTATAATATGCATCACCCGATTTGAAATAGCTATGTTGACCGCCACCTTGCGAAGCACAGACATAATTTGAATTAAGGCTTGTCTGATCCTTTAAAACCACCCACACTTTTTGTTTTTGTGCATATGTAAAGTCAATTTCATTCCATCCTTCATTCAACGAGACAACTTTTTCCTGGACCAATGCACCAGGCTGTTTTGCATTATCGTCATGTAGGGCAAGCACAACATTGTCACGATCTTGATATGAATAAACAAATATGCCTTCTACCTGACATATCAAAGAATCTACACCAGTATACCACTTATTAAAGTCAAAATAAACTGCCCAGCTATTAGTTCCGTAATACAAATTATCTGCAGATGAATTATGGTAAGCCAATTCACCACCCTTAGCAAAATTTACATCTGTTTCTTTATGATTTTCAATAAAGTCAATTCCAAAAACAAAACATGCCATACTAAACAATATATAAATCAAAAGTAGATATTTTTTATTCATTTTCAACCTTTAAGCACGCACAAAAACATGCTCCTCTATATATATACGCGGGACAAAACAGGGGTTTCGAAAAACTATTTTTACTTTTTTTCATAAAGCAGCTTCCAGAGCCAGTTTAGAGCTTGTTATTTTTTTCAATTGTTTAGTCTTTTTCAAGTTTAAATACTTTTACGATATCAAAAGTTTTTAAAGCCAAAGCACTTTAAATGAAAAGCCGGCAAAACTATGTTTGCCGTGCAAATTCTTCAGATTCTAAGTATAGTTTTATGCTTTGTTGGCAATAGTCTTGTGGCAAACTTTGCATAATTTTACAGTTTTATCATCAACTTTTGTTTCAAAAACAATCTTTACACCCTCTCTGTTACAGTTTGGGCATACGCCTCTTCCTTTATTGACGAGGCTTTTTAGTCCTTTTCCACGATTATTTTTAGCCATTTTATGTCTCCTTAATTAAAATATTAGATTCTTATTACAAACAAAACAAAAGCGGCATTTTGGTCAAGATTATTTTTAGTTATTAGTTACTTTTTCTTCATTTACAAATTGCAGAAAGATAAAGCCTAATACAAAAAACACAACTATACTCAAAATTGCCATTCGCTGATCGCCCGTCCGTCTTGCAATTTCACCATACAACAAAGGACCAATCACAGAAGCAAGTCTTCCTGTCACACTATAAAAGCCAAAAAACTCTGTCATTTTCTCTACAGGTGTAAGCTGAGTAAAAAATGCACGGCTATTAGCTTGACAAGCACCCATTGCAAATCCTGCAGCCAATCCTATAAAATAATATTCGATCTTAGTTTTACAAAAATACACCCAAAGTACTGTTAAAATCCACATAATGAGAGTAATGTTTATGCTTTTTTTGGCACCTATTTTATCAAACAAATAGCCAAATAGCAGTGCACCGAAAAATGATGCTGGCTGTGCTAAAATAAAATAGAATATCATTTCTTTTGCACTCATACCAAAGCGTGTTGTGCCATATATTGCTGCAAAGCTTATCACAACAGTTATACCGTCATTATACATTAAGAATGATATTAAAAACTTGATTATTTCTCTATAGCTTTTCAGATTAAGAAGTGTATCTTTGAGGCGAGTAAATGCAATAACAATATATGAATCTTCTCTTTTTACACGCTCCGAGCTATCTCTCACCCACAGCATTGTTGGCAGAGCAAATATAGCATAGAATATTGCTACCAAAACAAAGTTTAACCTGATATTTAAAAAGTTTGATAGTACCAGTCCAACAACTGGCATTATCATCAATAGGGATGCCAATCCTCCCAGATATCCTACTCCCCATGCTATACCAGAGATTCTACCTATATTTTTTGGTTCAGCAACAGACGGCAAGAAGGCATTATAAAACACATTTGCACTATTGAATGAAAAGTTTGCAAGAATAAAGACTATCATAGAAAAAACAATCATACCAGGCTTTGCGAAAAACAATAATGCAGTAAAACCGACACATGAATAGGTAAAAATAGTTAAAAGCAGTTTTTTGGAATGAGAATAGTCAGCTATTGCTCCTAATATTGGTGCTAAAACTGCTACCATAAACATAGAAACACTGATAGCTCTCCCCCACAATGCTGTACCTAATTCTCCTTTTCCAACAATATGATCTTTAAAATACATGCTGAACAATACTGTCACCATAACAGTCACAAATGATGAATCTGCAAAGTCATACAATATCCAGCCAACTGTATTTTTTTTTAGTTCACGTAATTTCATTATGATTGTGTATTTGTTTCTACTTCATCTTCTAATTGCGTATTTTCTGGTTCAGGGCAGTCAGGTTCCTGATTTGTTTGCTCATGCATTTCATCAATTTCATCATGTGTCTCCTCGTTAATATTGTTTTGCATGATATTTTCCAGATCAAGTATAGGCAAATCAAAGTGCACATAATGCTCGATATTCGGTGTAGCGATGAAGATCTGATGATTTTGAGAAAGCAAATCAATCAAGTTCTTTGCTCGATTTTTATCCAATTCAGCCAACGTATCATCAAAAAGCAAAATTGGATATGTACTTGATATTTTATGTATCATATCTGCCAAAGTAATTTTTAGAGCAATAACAATACTTCTTTTTTGCCCCTGTGAGGCAAATTTTACTACAGGCTTATCGTTAATCTTTATTAAGAGGTCGTCAAGATGTGGACCAATAAGCGTTCTTTGCATATATTTTTCTTTATCATCTATCTTTTTTAGCTCATCAAGAAAATCTTTTTTGATTTGCTTTGTGTCATATTTAAACAAGCATATATACTCTAAATCAATTTTTTCAGAATTCCCACTGATACTCTCATAGTTTTTCTGAAAAAAAGGTGCAAATCTTTCCAAAAACTTTAGCCTATAATCAATTACTTCAGCACCAAGAGTTGATAATTGCTCATCCCATGCCTTCTTCTCGGCATGATGGTAGTCGGTTTTCAATAGAGCATTTCTTTGGGACAGAACATTCTCATACATTTTAATTATCTCAATATAGCCCCAAAAGATTTTACAAATCGACAGATTTAAAAAGGTTCGTCTATTTTTTGGTGCATCCATAATAAGATTAATGTCATCGGGTGAGAAGTATAATATTTGCAAATATTGGTAAAGCTCACTGATCCTCTTTACCCACATATCGTTTATTTTGATATTTTTATAGTTTTGATAAGTAATATCAAAATAATTATCTGTCTGTAGATTATTAAAAGTTGCACTTATTTTAAAGAAATTTTCATTAAAGCGGACTAAGTCATTATCACGTGCATCTAAAATGGATTTACCATATGCGAAATAGGTAATTGCTTCGAGCAGGTTTGTTTTACCAATACCATTTTTCCCAACAATAATACATCCTCTTTTGTCAAACTCAAAAGTTGTTTCAATGTAATTCCTAAAGTTTTTTAGAGTTATATCTTTAATATGCAATTTATTACCTCTAACGAAATAAAAGGAGAAGCAATATCACTTCTCCTTAAAACAATATTATTCAAGCCTCAAAGGCATCACTACAAATCTAATCAAAATTGTTTCATCATCGCTGTTATTCAACACCCATACAGGCTCTGTTGCTTTTCCAATTTTAAAAATTACATCATCTGATTCTATGACATTAAGAAATGACATCAAAAACTTTGAGTTTAATCCTATTACTATTGGCTCTCCATCAAATGAAAACGAGTCTATTACTTCTCTACCTGCACCAAATTCACTGCTAATTGCTTCAAGTGTTACTTCGTCTTTATTTATGGATAGTTTAACAATACTTCTTTCCTCGTCGGTATTTAACAAAGCGACTCTTCTTGTTGCATCACGCAACAGAGTTTTGTCGAGCATCAAAGTATGTTCGTGTTCTTTTTTAAAAACAACAGTATAAATAGGGTATTTTCCAGCATATTTATTTGATATAATCACCACATTTTTATATTGCAAAACTACTTTAGTTGCATCGTCAATCATTGTGATCTCAGAGTCATCGTTGGCAAAGAATTTTTCCAAAAATATTAATGATTTTACTGGAATTACAAACTCTATAGGCTCTTCTATATCCATTTCTGAGATATACTTAGCTTCTGCTATTCTCTTACTATCGGTTGCCGCCATAATTTGTTCAGTCGAACTAATATTACAATAGATGCCTGAATACATGGGATTTGCAGCATCGACACCTGTAGCAAATGAGGTATTGTTTACCAAAGTTGCAAACACTTTTCTATCAAAGCTAATTTTTGTACCGCTCTCATATTCTGGTACTATAGGAAATAGTGAGCTATCGATAAAGTTTAGATTAAAATTTGACTTCTCACAAATAACTTTAAGCTTATCGTTCACTATTTCAAACTGAATCATAGAATCAGGTAAAGCTTGGATAATATCCGAAAAGTTCTTTGATGGAATACAAATTGATCCCGACTCAATAACATTGGCGTCAACTGTTACTATTGCTGTTATATTCAAATCAGTTGTTACTATTGTGACTTTATTAGTATCAGCATTACATTCCAATAGAATACTACTTGTTATTTGCATTGTTGATTTTTGAGGGACAATTTGTGTAAGATATTGAACATAATGACCAAAACTTTTTTTACTAATTGAGAACTTCATTATTTACCTCATTTTCAACCAAGAGCTTTTACAAAGTTTTTTAATGTAGCACCTGCTTTAAATACAGGAGCTTTTTGTGCTGGTATTAATATTTCTTTTCTTGTCATAGGATTAATGCCTTTCCTTGCTTTTCTTGTAACTGTTGAAAATGTACCAAAGCCTACAAAGCTCACTTTTTCTCCCTTACAAAGAGCATCTGTGATACTATCAACAAAGACATTAATCACAGTATTGGCTTGTTTTTTACTAATTTTTGCTTCTTCAGAAATTTTTTGCACCAAATCACTTTTACTCATCTTATTCGTAGCCATCTTATCCTCCTATAGTATTACTTTGTGTATGAGTGTAAATTAAACCTATTTTTTGTCAATATAAATATATTATTTTTTTAAATTTCTTATTATATGGAGCTTTCTTTTAAAATCATTATCATATTCAAAATAAAAATGCCATGTATTTGCGGGCAATATACTTTCTGCTATTTGGGGCCACTCAACAAATATTATTGTCTCATCTAAGTCTTCAAACATACAAAGCTCAAACACTTCTTCTAAATATTGCAGGCGATATAAATCATAATGCTTTATAGGTATATCGCCCTTGTATTGGTTTAAAAGTACATAAGATGGACTGCTTACCACCTCTTTTATGCCCAATTCTTTACATACATTCTGAACAAAAAAAGTCTTTCCAACACCTAATTCTCCAAAAAGAGCAACTACATCACCTTTGCGAAATAAACGTGCATATTTTTTGGCAACACTTTCTGCTTCTTTTGCTGTTTTTATCAGATACTTTTCATCAACATGGCTATTAGCTGTCATGCTTACCTTCTGGGCTTACAGATTGCTAATGGCAATAACATTTCTTCCATCGAAATACCACCATGTTGAAATGAGCCATTAAATTGCTTTTGATATTGATGATAAGCATTTGGATAAATAAAGTAATAATCGTCTTTTGCAAATATATAATTATCAATAATAGTTCTTTGTGGTAAGCCTAAATCTTTGGGTTTTTTTGCAAACATACAATGTTTTTCATTGCAAGTTAGGTTTTTCCCTTCTTTATAACGTAATGTTAGTGTAGAAGACCTATCTCCTAAGACTTGTGCAGCACGATTAACTTTTATCGAACCATGATCTGTTGTCAGCACTATTACAGCATTATCTTGTTTACTAATCAGCTTTATAGCTTGGTAGAGTGCAGAATTCATAAACCAATGTTTGGTTATGCTTCTAAATGCTTCTTCATCTGGAATTAATTCTTCCAGTAATTGTTCTTTTGAGCGATAGTGTGTAATTAGGTCTAAGAAGTTGTACACTAAAACAACCATTCTTTCATGTTTGTAGCTATCTATTTTTCTCAGTACATAATTACCCTCTTCCATATTATATATTTTAATATATTTACTTGATGGGTTTAATGTATGCCCCAAATCTTCAAGCAATTCATCGAGTAATTGATGCTCGTTTCTGTTTCTACTATTATCAGAATCTACGCTATCAGTCCAGTATTCTGGAAACCTTTTTGCAATATCGTCTGGTAAGAGTCCACTAAATAGGCTATTACGCGAGTAAGGTGTTGCTGTGGGCAAAATTGAACAGTACATATGAAATTCAATATCAAAAAACTTTTTTATAAAAGGCTCTATTGAAAGATATTGGTCATATCTTAAACAATCTATTACAATAAAATACACGGTTTTATCCTCTTCTAATTGAGGCATAATATATTGAGAAACAATATCAAAAGACATTGTTGGTCTTGTATTTGTACTTAACCATTTATGATATTCTTTTTCCACAAATTGAGAAAAACAATTATTACAGTGTCTTTTTTCCAAAAAGAGAGTCTGTTTCAAATTTTCTTCATTTACCTCATCCAAAAGCATATCCCATTTACTTATTTTTTGATATATTTCCATCCACTCATTGATGCATGGATTTGAGCTAATCATTTTATTAAGATTGGCAGAAAACTCTGTGTATTTTTTCCCGATTCTATTTGATCGAATTTTACTTGTAAAAAGTATTCTCTTTATCGCCATAATTAATTGGTTTGGGTTAATTGGCTTAAAAAAGTACTCGTTAATTCGCAAACTAATTGCTTTATCCATCAACTCTTCATCATCGCTCTTGGTAAGCATGATGCTCGGTATATCTTCGTTAAAAAGCTTCATTTGATAAAGCATTACAAATGAATCCATATCTGTCAGTGTTGCCTCAGTTATAACCAAATCAAATTTGCTGTTTTTAAAAATGTCAATTGCTTCTTCACCAGATATGGCACGATCAATTGAGTAGTTACAATTCTCTAAAAAGTGGATATACTTTTGTATAGAATCAATATCGTCATCAACCCACAAAATTCTAATGCTTTTTTTCAATCTCTCTCCCTTTCTCTAATAAATATCCTATTTAAACCTCCTATTTCTTATTAACTGTTCGCATCATTAAACATGCCAACAAACTCTCCTGACATTTCCATCTGCCTCTGCTTATCTTTAATGTCTTGCTTAACCTGATCCAAATCCATGTTTTGGAAATAGATAGCCATCTTAAAGTTTAGTTCTTTTGCAGAACAATTAAAGAAGACCCTCATTTTCTCTATATATTGTTCAGTGAAAACTTCTTTAAAAGACTTTGGTTTTTTAGTTCTTTCTTTTTCTTCCTTGATCATCTCACGAAGCTCTGGCGTGTTTTTTTCTTTTGCTTCATCAATCCATTCTTCAGCGATTACCAACTCTGTATCTTTTACAAAACTTTTTATCATATTTAAGCGATCAAAGCCTATCTGGTTCAAGGTATGCTCGTCAATATCAAGTTCTTCAACATAAAGCTCATAAGTATCGATTAATTTTCCTGCAAAGGCTGATGTAATATTATACTCTGTCTCTATAAAATCCTTAAAATTCTTATATCCTTTAGCTTTAAAAACACCCTTACGCTTTACTTCAGATAACAACTGACCAAAAGTAATGAAATTCTCTTGCAGAGTATTTTTCAATCTTTCTATTGCCAAGAATTGCTCTTCTGGACTTTGTTTTAAATCATTTATCTCCATCATTATTATTTCCTTTCATCTATTGGATAATAAACATTTTTCTCCTCAGGAAATGATTTGTTTTTTACATCTTTTACATAACCTGAAATGGATGAATTCATAGGAAGACTTATATTTTCCCACATCTTACTAAACTTTGTGATTTGGCTACTTAAGCCCATCATATCATGCCAAACCAAAACTTGTCCATCTGTATATCTTCCTGCACCAATACCAATTGTTGGAATGCTTAATTCCTTTGAGATAGCCAAACCAAGCTCTTCTGGCACACACTCCAATACCAGCATAAATGCACCTGCTTTTTCTACTGCGATAGCTTGCTCATAGATTATATTTCTTTGCTCTTCGTGTTTTCCTTGTACCTTAAAACCACCAAATTTGACTATAGATTGCGGAGTCAAACCCAAGTGTCCCATAACGGGTATTTCACAGTCAACTATATTTTCAATTGCTTTCAATCTTGATTGAGAACCTCCCTCAAGCTTAACACAATCTGCTTTTCCTTCCAAAATCATACGAAAAGCATTATTCTTTGTTTCTCTTTCATCAAGATGATAGCTCTTATAAGGCATATCTGCAATAACAAAAGTGTTTGGTGCACCATTTCTAACTGCCTTACAGTGTCTTATAATATCATCAACTGTAACGTTCAGAGTATTATTCTCACCATATACCACCATTCCAAGACTATCGCCAACCAAGATCATATCAACACTATTTTCTTCACAAAATTTGGCGGAAATATAATCATAAGCAGTCAGCATTACAATTGGTTCTTCTTCCTTTTTCATCTTCACAAAGTCATTAATAGTTTTCATTTTTCACTCCATTATCTCATCTAATATTTTAGAGTACTTATTAAAAAAGGATTCAAAAGTCCCATTAATTATTTCTTCTCTTGCTCTTTGGCTGAGCTCAAGATAAAAATGCAAACTGTGGATTGTAGCCAGTCGCATACCTAATATCTCTTTCATTGATATCAAATGCCTGATATAAGCACGTGAATAGTTACGACATGCATAACATTGACATTTCTCATCTATAGGCATAAAGTCTTCTTTATAACGTGCAGCCTTAATAATCATCTTGCCTTGCCATGTAAAAATGCTGCCTTTTCTTGCATTTCTTGTTGGCATCACACAATCAAACATATCAACTCCATTACGTATATTAGTTAATATATCCAAAGGAGTTCCCACGCCCATCAAATAACGTGGTTTATTTTCTGGCAAAATAGTATTTAAATAATCTGTTAAACGAAACATGTCTTCTTTAGGCTCACCAACAGCCAAGCCACCAATAGAATATCCAGGAAAGTCCATCTCAATAAGTCTTTCAGCACTCTCCAAGCGTAAATCATCATAAATACCGCCTTGCACAATACCAAATAAAGCCTGTTTTTCAATATTTTCATGAGCGTTCTTACCTCTTTGAGCCCAGTCCAGGGTCAGTTTTAAAGACTTTGCTACATATTCTTTACTTGCAGGGTATGGTGGGCACTCATCAAATGACATAATTATATCAGCTCCAAGATTATTCTCTATTTCAATCACTTTTTCTGGGCTAAACATATGATATGA
>JAJBBH010000111.1 GCA_020532185.1 Candidatus Cloacimonadota bacterium
CAAGTAACAAATAGGAACAATCCGCCTTCTGGCTTTGTCCAAGTAATTTCTTTTGGCATAAACTCTTCAAGAGCTGCAAGCATACCATCACGTTTTTCACGATATGAGTCAACAATGCCTTTGATATTTTTATCAATCAAGCCTTTTTCCATATATCTTGCTGCGATTCTTTGTGTGAATGGAGGAGTACAAAGGTCTGTAGATTGTTTTGCAACGACTATTTTATCGATAATTTCTGGATGTGCGATTACCCAGCCAATTCTAAAGCCTGGAGCAAATATCTTTGAGAATGTACCCAAGCTGATTACATGGCCTGTATTGTCGAGTGAGAAGATTGTAGGCACGTGATCGCCTTCAAAGCGAAGTTCACGATATGGGCTATCTTCAAGGATCAATACATTGTATTTCTTTGCAATAGCCAAGATTTCTTCTCTTCTTTGTTTTGGCATTGTAAGTCCAGCAGGGTTTTGGAAATCGGGAATAGTATAAATAAACTTAGGAGTAATATTCTTTTGTTTTAGTTCTTCTAATTTTTTCTCAAGTAATTCTGCACTCATACCGTGCTCATCCAATGGAATACCGTGCATTTGAGCACCATAGCTATTAAATGCACCCAATCCGCCTAAATATGATGGAAGACCACAGATAATAGAATCACCGCGATTGATAAAGATTTTTGCTATTAAATCAAGAGCTTGTTGTGATGCAGTAACAATAATTACGTTATCAATAGTGATATCAAAACCTTCTTGTTGATATTTTTTTACAATCTCTTTTCTAAGTAACATATCGCCTTCTGTTGCACCGTATTGAAGAGCAAGAGCAGGCTCTTTTTCCATCATTTCCTGAATAATAACTTTTAAGTCTTCTACGGGAAATGATTCTGGCGCTGGCAAACCACCAGCAAAAGAAATAACTTCAGGCCTCTGAGTAAGCTTTAAAAGCTCTCTGATTGCAGATCTTTTCATACCTTTGGAATTAGTTGAAAAGATGTCGTTTAAGTTGCTAATCATGGCAACCTCCTTTAATTATATTTATGAATTTATGTATTTTTGTATTGAATAGTCATGAAGTTGTCTCTCGATATGCTCAATATACTTATAATCTATTTCTAAAGCTATATCGTATTCATTATTTGACTCATTATATTCTATTTCTGTTACAGTGCCATTTTGGTGAAGAAAGTTTATCAAAGCCACATTCTCCATAGGAATCTTGTAATTCACAAGCATCTTTCTTTTCTTCAAATAATAATTTATTTTTTCATAAAGAGTATCAATATTTAGACCAGTTTTTGCAGAGATAAATACAGAGTCTGGATATTTCTCCTTTAATTGCTTTTTCAAAAATAAAGATGTTAAGGAATTACATAAATCCCATTTATTAAAGACGAGCAAAATGTTCTTATCTGCGGCGTTAATATCTTTTAAAACAGCATCAACAGACTCGATTAGCTCGTAAAGTCTTGCACTCGATGCATCAACGACATGAAGTAAAAGATCTGCTTCTAATACCTCATACAATGTTGAATAAAAAGATTGTATCAATAGTGGTGGCAGCTCATTTATAAAGCCGATTGTATCTGTAATTAAAATCTTTTCGTTGTTTTTATTTTTCACCACTCTTGTTGTGGCGTCAAGCGTTGCAAATAATTTATCTGCAGTATAGATTTGAGCGTTTGTGAGCTTATTAAAGAGAGTTGATTTGCCTGCATTTGTATAGCCAACCAACGATATAGACAATATATCATCTCGTCTTTTTCTTTTTACTTCTGTATGCTTACGAATATCATCCAACTTCTTTTTCAGTTGTGCGATTCTGCCTTTTATTAATCGCCTATCCTTTTCAAGCTGCTTTTCTCCTGGACCTCTCGCCCCAATCATTCCACCATCTATACGCGAAAAATGCTCCCACATATTCTTTAGTTTGGAATAGCTATACTCAAGCTGTGCAACCTCTACTTGAATCTTAGCCTCACGTGTTTTTGCATGTTGTGAAAATATATCCAAAATAAGCTCGGTTCGGTCAATAATTCTACATTTGCTAATATTTGTAATATTCCTTGTCTGAGCAGGACTTAGATTATCATTAAAGATAAGAGTTTTCACGTTCTGTTTTTTTGCTTCATCAACAATTTCTTGCAATTTGCCTTTACCGATCCAAGTGGCTGGGTTTGCTTTATCAAGCATTTGCACAAATGAGTCAACATGCACAAATTCGGCAGTCTTTGATAATAATCTCAACTCTTCCATAGACTCCAAATAATCATCTTTTTTGGTGTCTTTATTATGTAAGCCAATTAAGAATACTCTTTCACGAGTATCGTTGGCAGAAAGTAAAAATGCTTTATCTTTTTTCTCGTTATTGTGAATCATAAACTCTTATTTTTCTAAGCTTCTTTCTCCATTCAATGTATGCGTTTTTGACTTCTAATATAAAAAGTGTCTTTTTGTCATCATTTTCGAAAGTTATTATATCCATTGAGTGAATCTTACCGTCTTTTGCTTTAAAGCTTTTGACTGGTAATTCGACTAATATTTCATTATCCTTTCTCAAAATAGTTATTTCATTTAAAAACAATCCGCCTTCGAGCTGTATTACTGCTCTTGCCTCTACTATACCATAGTTTACATCACGAAATTTTATTTGCATAAATCTGTCTCTTCCTTCTTTTTCACACTATATAAACAAGATTATATTAATAGCTATTTAATGGCAAGTATTTTTTTAATTTATTTTACTTTTTTTGCTATTCGTTGAATATATGCTCTATATGCGGCTATTGTGGAGGGTTTGAATATTTGTAAAATAAACTGATTTTTGCTAAAATATCGAATTTATCGTTCTTTAATGTTTTTTGTCAGCATTCATCACTTGCATTTTAAAATATTATTGATTCAGAAGAATGAATTAAAATATATCGTTTTCAAAAATCATTTTTACCAAATAATCCCTCGCTTTTTTATCATAGATCTCTTAGCCACTCCTACTACACTCCTACTACACTCCTACTACTACCTGGAGGGAAGTAGCAGGAGTGCTTAAGAGATAGTGTTACGCTAAACAGGGCTTTTAACATTGCATACAAGAATAATTAGCAATAATTCACTATTTTAGAAGTGTCCTTTTTATGAATTTCTTTTGTGTGCAAAAAACTCTTTTAATAATTCTGAGCATTCACCCTCTAAAATGCCTTTTATGAGCTTTGGCTCGTGATTGAACCTCTTGTCTTGAAGTACGTTGTAAATCGAACCACAAACCCCTGATTTTGCATCTTTAGCACCATAAACTACGGTGCCTACCCGCGACAAAATAATCGACCCTGCACACATCATGCAAGGCTCAAGAGTTATATAAAGTGTATAGTCATAGAGATATTTATTTGTTTTTAAAAGCTCGTCAATTACCAATTTTTCAGCATGTGCAAGAGGGTTTTGTGTCTGCCTGGTCTTATTATGTTCTGCATATATTAATTCATTATTACACACAGCGATAGCAGCAACGGGTATCTCGTCTTCAAGAGTTGCTTTCTTTGCTTCTTTGATAGCCAAAGCCATCCAATATTCATGAGATTTGCTCATATAAAAAGCTTGGCTTTTAGTTAATCCTCGTCAGGATCATAAGGTCCTATGACTTTTAAATCAGCAGCATTAACAGTGATTGCAACAGCACTTTTCATTACATTGACATTGAGTATTACTTTCTCCATATTATCAGTGTTTTCCACAATCCCTTCTTCACCCTTCAAGGGTCCAGCCATAAAGCATACACGCATTCCTTTTTCAAGATAAATATGCTGTTCAATTGGTATATTGGATGATCTTGCTATAAGAATTCTTTTCAAGTCTCTGATTAGCTCTTCTTGTACATCAACTCTTAAAAAATTCACAATACAACCTGAACGTATCAATACTTCTTTTTCTTTTAGAGTGCATTTAGAAAAGAAATAACCAGGAAAAAGTGGCTTTGTAAAAACTACCTTTTTGTAAGCATATGCTCTTTCTGCCTCATTTTGAGGCAGATAGTAGTCAATCCCATAATCTTGAGACCACCGTGCAAGCTTTTTTTCATGCTGTGGCTTGGTATAAATCACATTCCACTTTTTCCCATCATCTGATAGATCTAAACTACCAAATAACTCATCTACATAAACGGGTTGATTTGATCTTGTCTTATTCATCTTAATTATAAAAGTGTAATCTTATCTGACTTTATGTTCTTTGCAGCATTTCTGGTATCTAAAACAGCTTTTGCATTGCCAACAATATCTTGATAATCAAAGTCAGAGTGATCAGTCATAATGATTACAAGGTCATAATCTTGTGGGTTTGCTTGCTTTGTGCTTGTGTATTTCTTGTTGTTCAAGTGGTTTGTAAAGCTTGCGACCCATGGGTCATAATAATCAAAGTTTGCATTCCAGTCTTCCAACAAGAGTATTAAATTTTGAATAGGGGACTCTCTTACATCTTCAATATCCTTTTTATACGATGCACCAAGCAATAGTATTTTTGATTCAGAAATTGCTATCCCCGATTTATTGAGAATCCTTGATGCTTTATTGAGCACAAATTCGGGCATTCCCATATTAATCTCACCTGCCAGCTCGATCATTCGTGTATGATAGTCATATTCACGAGCTTTCCAAGTCAAATAAAATGGGTCAATAGGTATACAATGCCCACCAACACCAGGACCAGGATAGAAAGCCATAAAGCCATAAGGCTTTGTCTTTGCAGCATCTATTACTTCCCAGAAATTAATTCCCATACGTTCGCACAATATTGTCATTTCATTTGCTAAAGCGATATTGATATTCCTAAAGGTATTTTCAAAGATCTTTTCCATCTCAGCTATAACAGGAGATGATGCTAAATACACACTTGAGTCAAGTACATTTTCGTAAAAGGCTTTTGCCACAATATTACAATTATCTGTCACGCCTCCGACTACTTTTGGGGTATTATTAGTTTTAAAATCTTTATTACCAGGATCAACACGCTCTGGTGAAAAAGCTACATATGCAGTTTTACCAATTACAAAGCCTTTTTCCTCAATTGGCGGCACAATTACTTCTTGCGTTGTACCAGGGTAAGTGGTTGACTCAAGCACAACTAAAGTATTTTCAGAAAGGTGTTCTACAATTGAATCAATAGCACTTTGAATATACCTCATATCTGGTTGATGATGCTTGTCCAACGGTGATGGTACTGCTATTGCAATCACATCCACATCTTTGATTAAAGAATAATCATTGCTTGCTATTAGATTGCCACTATTTACAACATTTACTAAATCACTGTCATCAACATCGCCAATATAATTTTCACCAGAATTAATTCTTTGAATATTATTCTTGTTCACATCGATACCGATTACCTTAAAACCTTTTTTTGCAACTGTTACTGCCAATGGTAAACCAACATAACCTAAGCCAATAACAGCTACAGATGATTCTCTGTTCTTAATTTTCTCTGCTAAATTAATTGATTGTTTCATACTACCTCTTTAAACAACAATTTAATATTTATAATGTTCTGATTTATATGGTCCATTTACTTTCACACCAATATATTCTGCTTGATCTTCAGTAAGTTTTGTAAGCTTTACGCCAAGCTTTTCTAAATGCAAGCGAGCTACTTCCTCATCAAGCTCTTTAGGCAACAGATAAACGCCTAATTCATGCTTTTCTTGCCATAACTTAAGCTGTGCCAGCACCTGATTTGTAAACGAATTACTCATCACAAAAGATGGGTGCCCTGTTGCATTACCCAAATTCACCAAACGTCCCTCTGATAGCAAAATAATTGAATGCTTATCTGGGAATATAATCTTATCTACTTGTGGCTTTATATTTTCTTTTACTATGCCGGGCAATTCATAAAGCTTTTCTACTTGAATCTCATTGTCAAAGTGCCCTATATTGCAGACGATTGCTTGATCTTTCATTTGTTCCATGTGTTCAACTTTGATAACGTCTTTATTTCCTGTTGCGGTAACAAAGATATCTGCATAAGAAAGGGCATCTTCAAGTGTTTTTACTTCATATCCTTCCATCGCTGCCTGCAGGGCACAAATTGGGTCAATCTCGGTTACTATTACGCGTGCACCAAAGCCTCTCATTGATTGTGCACAGCCTTTGCCAACGTCACCATAACCGCACACCACAACAACTTTGCCTGCCACCATCGTATCTGTACCGCGTTTAATACCGTCAGCAAGAGATTCACGACAGCCATAGAGGTTATCAAACTTTGATTTTGTAACTGAGTCGTTGACGTTTATAGCGGGAAATAACAATGACTTATTTTCCATCATCTGATACAATCTAAGCACGCCAGTTGTTGTTTCTTCACTCACACCTTTTATATTTTCTGCAACTTTATGCCAGCGTTTTGGATACTTTTCCATATCTTCAAGCACTGTTTTCTGCATAATAGCAAACTCTTTATTTTTTGTGCTTACAATAGGTAATTTACCTGTTTTTTCATATTCTTTTTCAAGACGATAGCCTTCGTGCACCATCAAAGTCGCATCTCCACCATCATCGACAATCAAATCTGGACCAACTTCTTCGCCATGCAAAAGAGCTTGTTTTGTGCACCACCAATATTCTTCTAACGTTTCACCTTTCCATGCAAAAACAGGCACGCCTGTTTTAACAATTGCTGCGGCAGCATGATCTTGTGTAGAAAATATATTACAGCTTGCCCATCGCACTTCAGCACCAAGCTCAACCAATGTCTCGATCAAGATTGCAGTCTGTATAGTCATATGCAAACTACCTGTAATTTTTGCACCTTTTAGTGGTTTATCTTTACCATATTTTTCTCTTAAAGCCATCAAGCCTGGCATTTCTTTCTCAGAGATGATTATTTCTTTTCTGCCAGATTCTGCAAGTTCAATGTCTTTAATCTTATAGTCCATCAATCTCTCCTTTTATTATAGCCTCTGCTGCGATTATCACGGTCTCTATTATCACGATCTCTATTATCGCGGCTTCTGTCATAGTTTCTATTGTCGCGTCTTTCATCTCTTTCAGGTTCACTGCCTGGCTCTTTCAAGCTCAGCGAGATTTTGCCTCTATCACTGTCAAGCATACGTGCTTTTACTGTATCACCAAGTTTGAAAAACTCTGTGATTTGCTTGCCGCGTGGCACTGGCAATTGAGAAATATGAGCCATTCCTTCTTTAAAGCCATGCATAAACTTGACAAAGATACCAAAGCTTTCGATACGACTGATCACGCCTTCATACCATTGATTTCTTTGAGGTTCAGTAATAATTGCTTCGATCATAGCACGTGCCAAATCTAAATTCTCTTTATTTGGTGATGCCACTTGCACAAGTCCAGTATCATCGATATTTATTTCTGCTTTAGTCTGTTCGATAATTGACTTAATTGTCTTTCCTGAAGCACCGATTATTTCGCCAATTTTTGATGTATCCACAGAAAAAGACTCTATTCTTGGAGCATTTGGTGAAAGATCTTTACGTGGCTCTTCGATTACTTGCTTCATCAAGTCAAGTAGATACTTACGTGCATTTTTAGCTTTTTCCAAAGCAATAGACATAATCTCTTTGGTAATGCCTTCTATTTTAATATCCATCTGCACAGCAGTGATACTATCTTCTGTACCTGTTACTTTAAAGTCCATATCTCCGAGATGATCTTCCAAGCCTTGAATATCTGTTAAAACAACAAAATCATTGCCTTCCATAATCAAACCATTGGCAATACCAGCAACAGGAGCCTTGATAGGCACACCCGCAGCCATCATAGCCAAACAGCCGCTACACACAGATGCCATTGAAGATGAACCATTTGACTCCATAATTTCTGAAACTACTCGTATAGTATAAGGGAAATCAGTATCTGCTGGAATAATTGGTTCAAGTGCTTTTTCTGCAAGAGCTCCGTGCCCAAGTTCGCGACGACCAGGACCTCTCATAAAGCCAGCTTCGCCAACACTGTATGGAGGAAAATTATAATGTAAATAAAAAGCTTTTTTATACTCCTCATCGAGTCCATCAACAATTTGTTGATCAGAAGCTGAGCCAAGTGTTACAGTAGCTAAAGCTTGAGTCTCACCGCGTGTAAAGAGAGCTGATCCATGCACAATATCGGGCAATGCATCTATCTCAATGCTAATGGGTCTTATATCGTCCATTCCACGTCCGTCAGCACGGTTGTTTTCATATAATATGCCATGTCTAACATACTTTTTAATAAGTTCATCATAAGTATTATTGAGATTTCTTAGCTGTGTTTCAAACTCTTCAGCAGTCAAATTAGCTTCGTATTCTGCCATTATTTCTTCTTTCAAGCTATCAAATGCATCTTGTCTATCATGCTTTCCTTTGACCACGGATGCTTCTTTGATTTTTGCACCCCACTTATCATCCATATCAGCAATAATAGCTTCTGGGATAATATCTAACTTTATCTCAACTTTTTCTTTGCCAATTTCATTTTGCAATTCTGTCTGCAATCTACAAAGCTCTTTCACTGATTCATGACCAATATAAATTGCATCAAGCATAGTCGCTTCATTAATGTCATAAGCACCTGCTTCAATCATGACAACAGAGCTTTCAGAGCCACCCACAGAGAGTTTAAGTTTAGACTTCTTCATCTCGTTAACAGAAGGGTTGATTGCAAATTCTCCATCAATTATCCCAACTGTTACGCCAGCTACAGGACCATGAAAAGGTATATCAGAAATAGTCAATGCAACTGACGCAGCAAAGATACCAATATCTTCGGGATGATTTTTGCCATCATAAGTAAGTGGGGTAATGCACACATGCACAGGATTTCTAAATCCATCGGGGAAAAGAGGGCGAATTGCTCTATCAATCAATCTTGCTGTGAGGGTTGCATCAGTCGAAGGCTTTGTTTCTCTTTTAAAGAAGCCGCCTGGCATTTTGCCTGCTGCATACATTTTCTCTATATAATCAACTGTCAATGGGAAGAAGTCTGTATCTTCACCAGAAAGCTTACCCATTGTAGCTGTTGCCAATACTGTTGTTTTGCCATAAGTTATCAAAGCAGAGCCATTTGCTTGCTTTGCCATTTTACCTGTTTCAATTATTAATTCACGTCCTGCTAAGTTAATTGCTTTCTTTGTTATTACAAAATCATGCTGTTGCATAAATTCTCCTTTTCTTTGTTTAGAACGTTTAAGTTCTAATTATTTTTATACGAGAAAGCAGTTTTGTAAGCAATAGACAGAAACCATCATTACTTTGTTAAAATCTTAACTAATAATGATTTCAGTTTATTGCTCAAACCAAAACTACTTTCATTTCTTCTTAAAAGTTTGGGCAGTGAGCTGTGAAAATCAGACAAATAAATATCCTATAATCACTTCTCACTGCTCGGTGGACAGGTTATCTTCTTAGACCTAATTTCTTGATGATTTCACGATACCTATTTATATCTGTTTTAATTAAATAATCCAACAGTTTACGACGCTTACCAATCAAAGTCAACAAACCACGACGTGTGTGGAAATCTTTTTTGTGAACTTTTAAGTGTTCAGTGATTTGTTTAATCCTTTCTGTTAGTAGTGCAATCTGTACTTCTGGTGAACCAGTATCTAAATCATGGAGTTTGTAGTCTGCCATAATCGCCAATTTGGCTTGTGAATTCATTGCCATTTAATATCTCCTTTTCTATTTTTGTTACAAGTTTTATTAGAGTTCATTTTTTGTAAAGCTTTTTTTATCAGTTTTTAAAGATTGTCTCTTTTTATAAAAATATCTGAGGGTAAAATACATTGCTGCAACTAATACAAGCAGGATTATTCCTATCTTTATCTCTTCATAATATAAGTGTAATAATGCCTCATTTTCGCCAAAATAATAGCCCAATAACGCAAGAATAATATTCCAAATACCTGCCCCTAATGTGGTAAAAAATATAAATTTCTTTAAATCCATCCGCGCCAAGCCTGCTGGAATAGAGATTAATTGCCTCACAGCTGGTATCAGTCTACCAATAAATGTAGACATATTGCCATATTTGTTAAAATATTCCTCTGACTTTTCGATCTTCTCACGATCAATCATCATAATATGAACAAGCTTAGTATCTGCAAGCTTATAAATTAATGCTCGACCAAGCCACACTGCCAAAAAGTAATTAATCAATGCCCCAATAATACTGCCAAATACTCCTGCCAGTATTACCAACACCAAGTTCATCTCTCCTTTAGAGGCAAGATATGCAGCTGGAGGTATCACTATTTCTGAAGGAAACGGAATAAATGAGCTTTCAATAGTCATCAACACAATTATTCCTGTATAGCCCATCTTACTAAACGTATTCATTAAGAATGCAATCATACTTGACAACATTTATTCTTTTACCCTTTCTAATGCTTTTTTCAATTCGTCCGTCATCTTCGCCCTATCGTCTCGTATCCATCTGTCATCGACAACCACGCTAACTGGGCTATGTTTTTTAAAATAATCAACCATTGCGTCGCGTAAATTTATCTCATGTCTAATGACTTGGCTCTCGGGGATGCTTGTTAATAAGGACAAACCTGCATTACCCTGTAATAAAAAGTCAGTTGTTGCGACCTTATATATCTTATCTGCTTGCCAAGCTTCGCCTCCAATTTCCAGGCGAGTTACACGATCAAAGTCTTTTCGGGAGCGGCTATATGTTATCTTGGCTCCTGCTTGCAATAAACCTGCTCTGCTGCCTGCCACCCTTGTTTCTATAATATTTTTAAGTGTTATTCCATCAACCAAAATCGATACTATTTGATTATCAAAAGGCATCACATTGAATACCTGCCTGAATGTAACACTGCCCAAAGGAATCTCAGCACGCACACCACCAAGATTCAAAAAGGCAAAATCAGCACCAGTTGCCTCGATCATCGTTTCACACGTAAAGTTTCCCATCGCATTTTGTGCATCAACAGAAGCACGGGACAAGAAAGTTGCTGTACTTCCAATCACATCATCCATACCTTGTTCCACAACAGCTTGGCGTGCACTTATCATCGCATCAATCTCTGCATCAGGGATAAATTGTTCCTCAAATAATGTTATCAATGCATTATTTCTTTGAGGGTATTCAAAACCAGCCAAAGTCTTTGTTTTCTTGTCGATCAGCAGAGTAATATGCCCCATATTTGAGCCATTTGCATAGTTAGAAAAGAACATTGTGTGGGTGTTGGGGTCAACCCATGGTTCA
>JAJBBH010000005.1 GCA_020532185.1 Candidatus Cloacimonadota bacterium
ATAATCACCTCTTAATATAAGATAAAAGAATTATGATAAATGTCAAGTTAAATGTGAGGATAAGTAACGATGTTACGAATAGTGTCGTAATGAAATGTAACGATGTAACTAATAGTAACGATGTGGATTTGCATATTATATACTTCTAAGTGTGTTTATTATAGTATGTTATGAGAATATGCTATTTTTTTTACTCAATTGGCATTGGTGTTGCATAACGTAATAATAAAAAAAGAGATAGGGAGATTAATAATGAGTAGTTTTAAAAACAGAATATTAAGAACTATTTTTACATTGTTTATGGTTTTGGCAATAGCACCAGTTTTTGCTTATACAGAAAAGCAAATAATCCGTGAAGATCAGGGTGCCCAACAGGCATTCGGTTTTAGTGTTGATATATTTAATAACACAGCTTTAGTTGGTGGATATGGCGCGGGTAATGGTTTTTCGAGCTTTTTTACATTTAATGGCAATGATTGGGTGCAACAACAGCGAATAGACTTTCCAGGCGAATATGAAGTAATGGATGTCGGATTTGGTTATAAAGTTCTTCTTCGAGAAAATGAAGCTATGATAAGTGCACCATGGGATTGGACAGGCGAAACTCTGAACGGTGCCGTTTATTATTATACTTTTGATGGCGATGAGTGGGTTTTTCAACAAAAAATTATGAGTAGCATACAAGGTGGTTATGATGATTTCGGTATAGATATGGCATGGGATGGCGATGTTTTGGTGGTCGGTGCATCAGGAACAGATCTTGAGCCATGGACAACAGACTTTATGCAGATGAATTATGGTGTTGCTTATGTTTTCAATTTTGATGGTGATGAATGGGTAGAAGAGCAAGTTTTATGGGCAAGTGATGGGCATTGTTTTGATGATTTTGGCTGTCGTGTTGATATAAAAGACGATATGATAGTCGTTACAGCACCTGATGCAGGTAACTTTAATCCAAATAATGTGCATCAATATGGTCCTGGTCAAGCTTATGTATTCAATTATGATGGTGATGAATGGGTTGAGTCTCAGATGATTGCACCAGCCGATGGTGTCAATAATCAATGGTTTGGTAGATCGGTAAAAATTACTGATGATTATATATTTGTGGGATCTGTGAAGGCAAACACAACAAGTTCTGTATATGGTGCTTTATACTGTTTTGCAGTTGAAGATGGCGAATGGGAGCAAACACAAAAGATTATCCCTGTAAACAATGAGAATGCGAATTATTATGGTACAGCAATAGCAAGTGATGGAGAGAAACTCTTTGTTGGTTGTGGATATTGGTCAAACTCCAATAATGGTGCGGTTTATATGTATAATCTTGAAGATGATGAATGGGTATTTGATGAAGTGATTACTCATTCAAACCCAACAGAATTTGGCGATGATTTGGGCACAAGTATCGCTTACCAGGGCAATAAGCTTATAGCTGGTGCTCCATGGGCTGATGGCTGGGCAGGTAATGCATTTGTTTTCCATTTTGAAGATATGGCACCTGTAGCCGATGCTGGAGAAAATCAAGAAGTTAGCGGCGGAGATTTGGTTACCCTCGATGGTTCTGGTTCGTATGACCCAGAAGGCAGCACAATTACATATTTATGGACATCTCCAGCTAATATAAACTTGTCAAATAATACTATTGTCAATCCAACCTTTATTGCTCCTATTACGACAGAAGCCTATTTAGAACTGGAATTTACATTAGTAGTTAATGATGGAAGTTCTGATTCTGAGCCAGCAAGTGTGGTGATTACTGTTTTGAACGATAACCTGATGCCGATAGCTGATGCAGGCGAAGACCAAGCAGTATTAGCGACAACAAATTGTATCTTAGATGGCTCTGGTTCATATGACCCTGAAGGCGAGGATATAAGCTATTTATGGACATCCCCAGAAGGAATAAGCCTATCTGATAATACAATAGCAAACCCTGTTTTTACATCTCCAAATGTTGATGAAGAGACAGTGTTTACTTTTAGTTTGATTGTCAATGATGGGCAGTTTGATTCATTTCCAAGTACAGTTGAAATAACAGTTAAGCCTATTCAGGTAATTTCAGATTTAGAATATGATTCTGATTTATATACATTTACTTGGAATCCACCAGATACTGTGGAAAAGACATTCCGTTATGATGATGGTTTTGCAATTGATGCATTGGGAGCTAATAATTCTGATGCTATGCTCGGTGCAGCTCATTATGAAAATAGCATAGTAGAAGAAATTAGCTGGTATTTAACAGACGTATCTGTTAGTCACCAAACTGTGAATATTGTGATTATGGGACTATCTGCAGATGGTTCACCTGATAATAATAATATATTATTCCAGCAGAATAGTGTTGCAAATATCGATATGCAATGGAATTATTATACTTTTCCTGAGCCAATTATTGCAGAAAATGGCTTCTATATTGGTTTGAATTACGACGGGTTCTTGTCTCTTGCTATGGATAATGGCGAAGGTGCACCATATGAATTTATACCTGGTACACATTGGGTATCTTTTGATTGGACTAATCCAAATGAATGGGGCAGATTGGAAGATGCGGGCTTTGAAAACAACTTTTTATTGCGTGCACATGGATATAGTTTAGGCACTTTAGATCGTGGTACTCATGTTGTTAATAGCTCTTTTGCACACAAAGATGATTTTGTGAAAGTCAGTTTAAACGATGCTATCGATACGAGAAGCACAGCAAGACATGAGTTTTTTATCAATGAATACAATCTCTATCTTGATGGCGAATTGATTGAAGAAGGCTTTGCAGAAAGAGTTTATACAATAAGTGGCATTGCTAATGGCTCACATGTCTTTGGTGTTACAGCAATTTATGATAACTTTATTGAGTCAGAGATCGTTGAGATCGAATTTGAGTATTATGGCAATGATAACGCAGATGTTTCTGCACTTGCAAAGCCATATATAAATAATTATCCAAACCCTTTTAACCCTAATACAAATATCCAATTTAATCTTAAAAAGGATGGACCAGTGAGCTTGATTATCTATAATATTAAAGGCCAAAAAGTGGCTCAACTTGTGAATGAAAACCTGAAATCAGGCGTTCATAATATCAGCTGGGATGGTAAGTCAAGTAGTGGTGCAAGAGTGGGTTCAGGTGTTTACTTCTATCAATTACAAACAAATTATGATAAGCGCATTGGCAAAATGATGTTGATGAAATAAGATAAGTGGGGCTATCATCCAATAAAGATGATAGCCCAAATATATAAGGTGAAATAATGATATCTTTAGATTTAATAGAAGAATTAAATGAGAAAATAAGCCTCATCAACTACCCGAGTTCATCTAAGTATATGCTTAGATACCAGGATAATACAATATTTATTTTGGTTAAGAAAGCACAGATAACTACAAATTATTGCCGCCTGGATTATGATGAGAATAGTAATGATTATGTCGTAAGATTTTACAATTTTGATAAGTCAGAATATAAAAAAGAAAAAATACGAATAAAAAAAGAAACATTATGCACTGACTTAGAGTTAATACTAAGTAAAGAGAGTGCACATTTTTAAATTAGTTCTTTAGTAAAAATAACTCATATACCTCCTCAGAAAGCCGGCGCAAGCTGGCTTTTTCCTTTAATTCACCATAAAGGGTTTGCTTCGCAAAAGTGAGCGAGTGAGTAGTTTTGCCGATTAGCAGACATCACGCAGACTTTACTAATTTTACTTTTTTACAGGCAATACATTTTATTTAACCACGAAGTTCACGAAGAGCACAAAGGGTTTTAAGGATTTTACTACAGAGGAGCATAGAGTTTTTGCCTGGCTGTGATTGGTGCATTGAATAATACTTTTTTTGCTGTGTTTTGATTTATTATTTATCAAACAGTTAATAAATGGGAATATATATAGAAAAATAAACATCTCTAAACCCGCTCAGGATGCGGGTTTTGAAAATAAATGAAAAAAGTTTTTAAAAAGCTCGGTTTTCGGACGCATATATATATAGAGGGCTGTGTTGAGAAATGAGTCGTGATAGGTATTTTTTAAAGAGTAACTTGATTTTTTATCTGCAATCATTTATGGAAGTGCAAATATACTATAAAAATTAAGAAAAAATAATCACCTTTAAACCCGCTCTGAGAGCCTGTTTGTAAAATGAACGAAATTTAGTTTTCTAAAACCCCTGTTTTGTCCTGCGTATATATATAGAGGTGCATCGTTTTTTTGGTGAGAAATGATTACTATTATACACTCTGATGAAAAGCTTGTTTTTTGTATGATAGACCCTTTATTTGATCTCTTTACAGATGCATAGTGTGTAGTGTTGCTTATAAGGAGAGATACTTAGCATAAAAAAGACCAAGCATTTCTCTGCTTGGTCTTTGTTCTTATTTGAAGTTTAGAATAAGAAGTTGAAGACCTTTGTAATTAGACCAACTTTACTGGCAGTAGCAATATCACCTTTTCCTTTATAGGATATTTTGGCGTCAGCGATATTGTTTGAATAGACAGTATTATTTGCACCCACATCTTGTGGTCTAACAGAGCCCTCAAGAGAGGTTTGTTCTTCTTCTCCGTTGATAACGACTGATTTTGAGCCTTTAATGATGAGGTTGCCATTATTATCAATATCGATGATTCTGACAGTCATATTTGCTTTTAATGAGCCTTCGCGTGAGGTATTTGCATCGCCTTTGCTTGAATTGCCAGCTGATGTACCAATGCCAGATAATGGGATAAAGTCAAACGGTCCTCTACCAGCTTCTGTATTGAAACCATGATTGAAAGATCTATCGGTTTGGGATGTTGCACCTGATTTTGCAGAGCTTGACTCTGTGATTATAACAGTTAAAACGTCACCAACCGTGAAGCTTTTGTGGTCAGAGTATATTGATGAGAACGCAGACAAGGCTGTTGATGTTAAAAGGGTGAGAGCTAATATAATAAGTATTTTTGTTTTCATTTTTCCTCCAAATAAATAGCGACTAAATTTTTATCTATAACTTTTGCGTTGAAAAAACGCTTTGTGTCGGGATTTTGTAGTGTAACTTGTTCACCAAGCCATGCGTCATTTTTTGCAATAGCATTGTATTTCATATTGAAATTGCTTCCTATTACTGAGACAACAACGTAATCTGCTTTACGAACCAGTGGCTCACTCTTAATGTCGTATGTGGTAATAATTTTGCCTTTTGGACAATATGAGGCAGCTACCTTTTCGAGAATTTCTTGATAGCTGAGATTGTATTTGTTGTTGATCAGTTCACGGCTATAGTTTAACTCTAAATCGTCTTCTGTAAATCTGTCGCTCATTTTCTTGCTATTTTTTAATTTGTAAACAGTGTATGTTTTGTAGAGCTTGACGCTGATAGAATGCTCTTCTGGTAAAGAATCTGGGTATTTCATTTGTAATGCTAAGACCATTTTGCCATTGAGTTGTAAGCTTGGGTTTTCTTTTACTGCGATAGTATAGTTTTGGTTTTTAATTTTGATGTGTGGTATCTTAACGATTTCGAGTTCTATTAATTCATCAATAGAGAACTTATTTTCTAAAAAATGACGAACTGTTTGCTGTATCAATTCTGAGCTAACAATTTGGTTTGCAGGATAGAGTGTAATCAGTTGACCCGTAACTTGGTAGTTTTGGTATCCTTGAGAAATGAGAGTTTGATTGATTTGTGTGCTTGATAGATTTTGGAATCTCAGGTCTGGATTTAGATTAAAAATGCTAATTTGTGCAATTTCTTGTTTGGTAGCAATATCTAAATTGTCGAGAATTACAACGTCAGCTAAGCTAACTGAGGTATTTTCTAATTGTGCATTATTCTTAAGCTTTAATGATATAGCATACAATGGGCTGATAGCTAAAAGGATAATAACAAGTAATTTACGCATTGTTTTACCTCTTGAGGCTTGTAGCTGTTTCAAGCATTGCTTCGGCAGTACGAATGGATTTTGAGTTGACTTCATAACCTCTTTGAGCAACGATCATGTTAACCATTTCTTCGACTATGGCGACGTTGCTGACCTCTAAGTAGCCTTGTGTTAGTTGACCCATATCATCTCTTGCTGGGTGGTTTGGCATAGCTTCTCCTGATGAAACAGTTTGCTTGAATCTGTTGCCACCGACGCTTTTGAGTCCCGCTGGGTTGATAAATCTATTGATTTGAATTTGTCCAACTTGAACAGGTGCTTCTTCATTGTACAATTTAGCCATGACAATACCGTCTGGGCTGATGGAAATAGATTCAGTGTCTGCAGGGAAAGTTATATCTGGCTCTAAAAAGTGACCATCAGAGGTAACCATTTGACCAAGTTCGTTGATTCTGAATGCACCATCTCTTGTATAAAAAACTTGTCCATCACCTCTTCTTATTTCAAAGAAGCCGTCTCCGTCAATTGCTATATCTAACGGGTTGTTTGTATTCAAAAGGTTGCCTTGTGTGAATACCTTATATGTTGCTACGGGTTTCACGCCTGCACCTATTGTAAGCTCAACAGGTCTTGTGGTTGATGAGCTTGTTAAAACGCCTGCTTCATCGATTGTTTGATATAATAAGTCTTGAAATTGTATTTGAGATTTTTTAAAGCCGTTTGTATTGACGTTTGATAAGTTGTTTGAGATATTGTCAATATTAAGTTGTTGTGCATACATGCCAGTTGCTGCTGAGTATAATGTTCTAATCATTTATTTACTCCTATTTTGCTATATTGTTGACTGCTTTATTGAGAGCGTCATCATTTGTTTTTATTGCTTTTTCATTTGCATTATACCATCTTTGAATGGCAATCATGCTCACCATTTCTTTTACAATTGATACATTTGATATTTCGAGATAACCTTGTTTTATTTCGGGATTGGTGGGGTAAACTTCGACATCATCGTTTTTGGTTTTCCAAAGATTGTCACCCATTTGTACAGCCTCTTTGATATCAAAGGAATTTATGCTGAGTTTGTCGACGATTTGATTGTTGATGACAATTTCACCATCTTCAGTAACGGAAAACTTTTCCCCTTCAAGATTGATAGCACCTGATTCACCCATTACGTGATAGCCGTTGATAGTGCTAAGTATTCCATCGGGACCCATTACAAAACGTCCATCTCTGGTGTAGGCAAGCCCGTCTGATGTTTCTATTGTAAAGAATCCATCGCCATTGATGGCTAAGTCAAATTTATTTTGTGTATCACGAATACCCGCTTGTGTGTATTCAGTGTAAGTCTTTAATTCTCCGGCAGGTAAAGGCTGTTTGATCTCGTTTCTTATATTAGCTTGTTCAGCACCCATTAGTTGATTGATAAACATGCCGTTGCGCTTAAACCCGCTTGTGTCGCTATTTGCGAGATTATTTGCCACTACATCCATCTTTTCTTCAAGATATTGCATGGCAGATGAATTCATATAAATGCCTCTTATCATGGTTTCCTCCAGTTCTGCCACTATAAGAAGCAAGCCTTGTGCCATATGAAGGAAAGCTTGTAACAGACTATTATACTGTAGTTTAGCTATTGTGTGTTAATGGGTGCTATTAGCTGTGCGTGAAAATATTTCTTATTTTACACCTAATTGGTTAAGTCTTTTTTTTGCATCAGAGCCAGCTTCACTGCCAGCACCATATGAAGAAATTACTTTCTTGAATTGACTAATAGCCCTATCAGTTTGGTTATTGCTTAGATACGCTTCGCCTGCACGTAGTTCAGCAACTGCAGCCCACTTGATGACATTTGGATACGAATATGATACTTTTAAAAAGGCATTGACAGCTATTTCATATTCTTCTTTTGAGAATTGATTTTCTCCAATCCAGTACAGAGCTTCAGCTTTTAATTCATCAGTTTGGAAGTCATTTAAGTACTTTTCAAATACCTGGATAGACTTATTGTAAAGCTTTGCTTGATAATAGCAAAAAGCGATATTAAATTGAGTTTCAGCATTAATCTTTTGATCGCCCCAGCGATCGATTATCATCTGATAAACTTGTACTGCTTTTTCCCATTCGTGAGTGAGTTTTGCTAATAATGCGTAGTTTGAAGCTGCGTCGAGTGCATAGACGCCTGTGCTATCGTTGAGCATAACTGATTGATAATACTCAAATGCTTGCTCGAAGTTTTCTGTCGAGAAATAATATGTACCAAGTTTTAAGTGTGCCTGATTTCTGATATCTATATCTTCTGAGTTTGCAATCATTAAAAAGTCTTGTTCAGCATTTGTGTTTTTCTTTAATTGCAAGTTGAGTATTCCTCTCCACAGATATGCTTTATCGGAGATATAAGTTGGAGTATCTTTATTCTTGATAATATCGTTGAATGCTTTTTCAGCTTTCTTTTTGTCGTTATTTATATAGTAAATACCTTGCTCGAGCTTGATTTCTTGCAGAGCATCTGGATCATTATTTATAATGCTTTTAAACTCTTTTTCGAGGTTTTCTGCTCGTGGTCTATTGTTGGATTTGTAATGACAAATAATATATCTTTTAGCCATTTGTGGTATAGAGAATGGGATGATTTCAGACTCATTCACCTTTCCTATTTTACTAAATGCTTGACTATAATAGGAGCTTGCTTGAACAAACTCATGTTCGTCATAAGCAATATTAGCTAAGCTAAACAGGGCGTAAGCTTTGTATTCATCGGTTTTTTCGAGTTTAACAAGCTCTTCCCATGTGTATTTAGACATGATTTTATCATGTGTTTGTTCATGCAAAATGGCTAATCTTCTCAACATTTGTATGTCTTTTTCTTGTATATGCATGAGTGCTTCTTTTTCTTTTAAAGAGTCATTAGTTAGCTTATAAAGCTTGCTTAAATAAATATAATCTTTGTCTTTTCTTTGATTTGACTCTATACTAAGGATTATCTCAATACCATTTTTATAGTCTTTGTTTTCAATAGAGTAATCTGCTATTAAATATCTTGCGTCATTTATTTCGGGAATATCATTAATATTAAGAATTAAATGTTTTAGGGTTTTTAATGAGTTTTCAATTAAGCCTGTATGATAAGATGACATGGTGTAGTGATAATAATAGCTTGGGTTTGCTAAGTTTAGCCAGTTTTCGGCATATTTATAGTGTTCGAGTGCATTTTGATAGTCTTGTTCGTGGTAATAAATTTCTGCGAGATTTAGATGCAGTTTATTATATTCTTGCTCATTGATAAATATATCTTTTTTAATAGATTTAGCAATAGGCTTGAACTTATCATTTTCTTTATTTGTCTGATAATAGTTAGCAAGCCATAATTTAAACCAATTATCAAAGCTGAATTCTTGTGGACCTGAGCTAATTTGCAGATAGTGTTCAATTTTATTGACAAGATTTGCATTGACTGTTCCCTTGTTGTTCAACCAAGATATAATGATTGATGAGGCGATTTTTGTACTTTGATCGATATCTGAATTTTCTGTCAACTTGCTGATAGTATCGATGAGATTATTGTATTTTTTTGTATCATTATCTAATGTAGCTTTATAAGTCATGATAGAAAGAATTTTTATTAGTTCATTTTGGGCTTTGTTATCATTCATATCATGAAGCAAAGATATTGCTCTGTCATAATCTTTTAATGCCCAGCCAAACAGAGATGCTGCTTTGACAGGGTCGGGATTTTTTAGACCAGATTGTTGTAATAGCAGTTCTTCTAAAAGTAGTTCATTATTTTTTATATAAAACAGTTGTAGTAAGTTTATTTTATGAGACAATTGTAGTTTTTCATCCTGGTTTAGTTGCATCAAATTAATCATATTGTAGTATTCAAGAGCCTTTTGATAGTTTTGCATGATTTCATAGCAGTTGGCAATTTTGGTGATAATCTTATTTTTAATATCAATATCATGATTTAAAGTTAGGGCTTGAGAATAAAACAGAATTGCTTGGGCTGGATCTTCATAATGTTTTTGGTAAGTTTCAGCTATTTCATAGAGCAGTTTTGCGTTATTGCCCAAAGAAGAATAATATTGTGTTAGGTGATTAAGCGTATTTAATTGCATATAGTAATTTGCTTGTTTTTCGAATATTCTTGCCTTTAGATAGATTATCTCATACAATAGTTCGTTTTCTGTGCTTGTCGACTCTAATTCATTGATTAATGAGTTAGCTTGATGCAAATCATTGGCATAAAAATAGTTTTCTGCTAAGTAGAAAGTAGCCCATTTTTTATGTGTGCTAACATTCATGATAGAGGCAATATTTTCAGCATCGTTTATAACTCTATAAGGTGTTTTTAATAAGGCATTTAGCTTTATCCACTGTAAGTAATAATAGTCTAAGTCATTAGAAAGATTGAATTTACTTAATAAGAGTTCTGCTGTTTGTTCTGCATCAGCTATATTATTTATTTCAATTTGATAGTCGAGCAATAATTTGTTTAAGATTTCTTCTGTGTTGCGATTAATCTGCATTTTAAGGTGTTTTTTTATTTCGTTTATGGCATTAAGTGTGCCAGCATTCTTTTTGATAATTCTAATCTGTAGTTCCAAAGACTTCGGCAAAGCTCTGCTATCAGGGAATTCATTTTTAATTTGATTTATTAACAGCTCTGCTTCAGAGATGATTTTCATTTCATAATAGGCTTTTGCCATTTCTAATTTAATATCTGCCTGGATATTGCCAGTTGGATAGAGTTTTAAAAGGTCTCGACTTACGATTATAAGATCATTATATTGTCTTAATTCTAAATAAGATTCTAAATATTTGATTATATTGTCTTTTGCGGTTTGGGTGTTGGCATATAATGTCATTAACTTTTTAAAATACTCTTGTGCTTTTTCCCAATTATTTTGATTTCTGTAGATGTTTCCGAGTTTTTCTAATGACTTTTCTCTGATATATGGTGAACTATTTGCTTCTTCGTTTAGAAGCTGCAAGTATATGCTTTCTGCTCTATCATCTTGATTTGTAGTTTGGTATATTTCTGCAATTAAAAAATGGCTTTCATTGACAACGCTTTGGTTTTTACTCTCAAAGATTATGCTGTTTAGCTCGTTTAAAGACTCAGTATAAAGTTTGTCATTGTACAATCTTTTGGCGAAATTTAGGCGATCGGAGTCGTTAGCATAAAGAGATTGCAAAAGTAGTAGTATAAGTATTGTCCAGATAGTTTTTTTCATAATATTTACTTCTTTTTATCTTTTACCATAAATTGGATAATGAAGTCTTCTTCGAGAGTTAAATCTTGGTGATTTTTTGATTCTTTTTCAATAATGAATATATACGAATTGAA
>JAJBBH010000123.1 GCA_020532185.1 Candidatus Cloacimonadota bacterium
ATTCGTAAAATACCTGCTCTGGTGAGAAGCCTTAATCCAGCTCCATATCCAATAATATTTTTGTAGCTTTTGACTATTTGTACTCTCTCGTCTTTTATATGACCGTAATCGATAAAAACAAAGAATCTGCTGTCTCTATTTGTCAAGAGTCTTAGTTCGTTATTAATCCAAAATACCTTATTGCCATAAAAGAAGTTTTCTGGAAAGCCTCTGATGCTGAATGTACCACCTGCAGTATATAAATCATAGACCTCTAAAGACTTATTTTGAATATACTTAGCATTTATTGAGTTGTAAATGATAATTTTATTTGTTATTGAGTTTGTTAATGATGCAATAAACTCATCGGCTTGTCTGTTAATGACTTGTTTTTGTTTTTTACTTTTGTTTAATATGTGTTTATAGTAAAAATGCATGCCACTGGTGGGGTTACGTGGATAGTCAAAAGAATTATAGTTCCAGAAAAAGCCGATATTGTTTTGAGTATTTTTGTCATAATTATTAAAGATTCTGGTGCCAGGATTGATATCGTTAAGAGATATGATTATGCCTGTTTGATGTTTATCAAAATAAGTGTATATCTCAGCTTCAGATAATACTTTGATATATGATGAATCAGCTTCTTCTCTTTGAAAAGATAAGTTATAGCCGACAGGTATTTGTATGGGACCAGGATCGGAATATTTCATTTTTAGGCTTTTTTGTTGATTCTGACTTGATTGCCAATGAAAATTTAAAGTCCTATCAGTACCAAAGAGGTTTAAAAAGTCAAATTTTAGAAAGCCTATAGCACTATTTTTTTCACTTTGATTAAAAGAAAATAAACCCTCTATATGTGTCATTTTAGATTCGCTTATATCAAACAAAATAGTCTCTTCATTAATGGGTAATATGTAAGCTTGCTTGATATAATCCTTGCTATTAAGTTTATTCTCAGCATTCTTTAGTAGGTCATAATTAATCAACATATCTTTTTTTAATTTGCTGATTCTGATAATAGAAGTGTCTTTTGATACTTTGTTACCTTTAATCATAGCGTTTTTAAATATTACTTGTTTGTGTTCATCAATTTTGAAATTTGCTATTAGTGTGTCATTTTCAACAGTCATACCTTGATAAGAAACTTGGCAGAACAAAAATGATCTTTCTAAATAGATATCTAAAATCTTTTGTTGTATCGTTTCAATATCTTGTATCTTGTATTGATTAGCTTTGAAGTAGATATGCTGCTTTATTTTTTGTTCTGATAGATAATTATTGCCAGTAAATCTAATATCATTTATCTGAGGGTTTTCTTTTTCTCTGATATGAAACACAATTTTTACTTTATTGTCTTTAGTAGGTATCTTTTCTGGATATGAGATACTCGTTATCGCCATATTTGATAGCTGGTAGAAGTTTAAAAGCCTTAGCCTATCTTCGTTTAACTGCTCATTATTAAGCATATCCCCTATTTTAGATAGGATATGCCTATGTAATTCACTGCTGCTAAATCTATTGTTTCCAATGAATTCTATATCTTCAATCAATAGCTCGTCAGCACTTAAGTAAGTAACTATTAAAAGTAGAAATAGGATAAAATATTGTTTCATCAATCGCTATTTTGCTTTATTAAAGCAATAAGCTCATCAAGTAGAGATTCTTCTGGCACTTTTTTGATAATCTGTCCCTTTTGAAAGATTAAGCCTTGACCTTTGCCACCAGCAATGCCGAAGTCTGCTTCTCTTGCCTCTCCTGGACCATTAACCTCACAACCCATGACAGCAATAGTAAGCTCTTTATTTTCAAAATTTGTTAATGCAATTTCAACTTTTTTTGCTAATTCTATTAAGTCAATTTGAGTCCTGCCGCATGTTGGACAAGAAATGATTTCCAATCCTTTTTTTAAGCCTAAAGACTTTAATATTTGCTTTGCTACGTATATTTCCTTTATAGGGTCATCGGTTAATGACACTCTAATAGTGTCGCCAATCCCCTCGGCAAGCAGAGTTCCGATACCAATAGATGATTTTATGGTACCTGCGAATTCGGTGCCAGATTCTGTCACGCCAAGATGTAATGGATATGGGCATTTGCTACTTAAAAGTCTGTATGATTCCAAAGTCAGTGGCACAGATGATGCCTTTACCGATATCTTTATCTCTTCGTAGTTTAGCTTTTCTAAAATAGCTACGTGTTCAAGTGCACTTTCAACAATTGCTGTTGCACATACGCCATATTTTTGGAGCTTTTCTTTTGATAATGAACCGCTATTAACGCCGATACGAATAGGGATACTTTTTTCTTTTGCATGGTCAATCACTGCTTTAACATTGTTTTCAGAGCCAATATTGCCAGGGTTTAAGCGAAGGGCATCAACGTTGGATTTAATTGCTTCGATGGCAAGCTTATAATCAAAATGTATATCAGCGATAATAGGTATTCTTATTTGTTTTTTGATTTCTTTGATAGCTTGTGCTGCTTCTATGTTTGGCACAGCTACTCTGATTATCTCGCAACCTGCTTCAGATAATCTATTTATCTGCTCCACAGTTTTTTGAATATCTTGTGTATGAGTATTGCACATTGATTGGATACTGATTGGATTATGCCCGCCAATAGCTACATTTCCAACATTGATAACCTTCTTTACTTTTCTTTCCATATTAAACCTTCTTTTATAGCCTTGATCTTAAAGCGCTGCGTGTTAAGTTCAAAAACTTGGCAGTCTGTGTTTTATTGCCATTAAATTTCTCAAGAGTCTTTTGTACAATTTCTTTTTCGAGTAAAGGTAAATCAAATGGTTCGTCGGGAATAACGACAGAACCAGGTTTGATAATGTTTTTTTCGTCAACATTGTAATAAAGGTCATTTTCTAAAAACTGTAGATGTTGACTTCTTAGCTCTATTTCGTCATATAATAGGACAATTCTCTCGATTGAGTTTTGTAATTCTCTCACATTTCCAGGCCAGTCATAGTTTTCTAATATCTTTTTTGCATCTTTATTGATAATTCTGAATTTCTTTTGTTTTAATTCTGCATTTTGCAAGAGAAACATTTGAGCTAATGGGAATATTTCAGACTTACGCTCTTTTAATGGAGGAATATAAATTTTGGCAACATTTAATCTATAGTAAAGATCTGCTCTGAACCTACCCTCTTTGACTTGCTCTTGTAAATTCCTATTCGTTGCAAAAACAAAACGAATGTTTAATTTTATCTTTCTCGAGCTACCAACTCGATATATTTCTTGTTGTTGTATTGCACGTAACAGTTTTGGCTGCAGGTCTAAGGGCATCTCCCCTATTTCATCAAGAAATAATGTACCACCTTGAGCCATTTCCATTTTTCCGATATTTCCCTGTCTTTTTGCACCAGTAAAAGCTCCCTCTTCATAGCCAAACAGCTCACTCTCAAAGAGGCTTGGAGATATAGCAGCACAATTGACAGTAACAAAAGGCAAGGTGGAGTTTTCTTCGCCAAAATGCACTTTACGTGCTATTATTTCTTTGCCTGTTCCAGTTGCACCCTCGATAAGTACAGGGATTGATCTATCTTTATTAAGCTTTTCAGCAACAGACATTATTGACTGCATCACTTCAGAAAAAATACCGACATTACCAATTCCGACCACATTTGAATATGCTGCTTGAAAATAATTGAGCTTTCTCTGAATATCTTCAGTTGCCCTTTCAACAGTATGATCGAATTCTTTTTTAAGCTGATAATTCTCTATTAATAAAGACTGATGTTCTTCAATTTTATCTAAGATGGAAGCAAGTTCTTCTATTTCAACGGGTTTTTGTAGATAGTCGTAAGCACCGTTTCTTAATGCTCTTACAGCTGAATCAACATCGGCAAAACCAGTCATTAATACTACATCAGTATTCTTGCCTTTTGTATCATTTTTAATTGATTCTAATAGCTTGTGCCCATCCATAAGAGGCATTTTTATGTCGCTTATAACAACAGGAAAATGCCTTTCTTGCCATGCTTTAAAAGCTTCAACGCCATTAGTATAATCAAACACATTATGCCCAAGCTGTTCAGTAATGAAATCCTTTATTGCAATACGGCTCAGCTCTTCGTCATCAACTAATAGAATATCCATCTCACCTCCAGAAACAGATTTTAATATTTGAAAAAATGCCGATATATACCGGCATTTTCAAAACAAAATTGTTAAAGAAAATTATTCTTTATCGTCTTCATCAAAGTCATCATCTTCATCGTCATCAAAGTCTTCATCTTCATCGTCATACTCTTCAAATTGAGCTTCAAATTCATCTATAACTTTTGAAAACAACTCATCATCATCGATATTGATAATTTCTATCCCGTCTTCGTGCTCTTTATAGCCATAAACAAGATACTCATTTTGTCCTTCAGGTAAAAGAGCAATATAGTCTTCTCCTTCATACTCCATAGTATCTAATACTAAGCACTCAAGAATAGTACCGTCTTCAAGTTCAAGATCAATAGTAATATCTTCTTCATTTGTTTCTACATTGTTTTTGTCATTAATATCAGCCATTTTTGACTCCTTACTTTTTTAAATGTGAATTCATATGTCTTATAAAAAATAAGTCTTTTTTTAGCAAGTAAAATATTAATTATTTTTGCTTTTTGGTAGAATAGCAAGACTCTTAACAAATTCATCATACTCTACATGTGGTGCAAGAAAGACTATTAAGTTGATAATTTCGATCATTTTGGGAAATTGCATAGTTAAAAAGTACTTTTTTTCTTGTCCGTTTTCGATATAAAAAATATTAAAGCCTTTTGCTTTGCCTTTATATATTTCCATTTTTGTCATTCTTAGCCATGGTATAGTAACTGATTTTTTTGCCAAAAAAGTAAGTTTAAGCTCTTGTTCGTTGATAGTAATCTTATTAAGTGAAAATAAGTTTCTTGTAATAGAATCTAAAGCCAAAAAAGCTATAAAAAAAGGAACGATTTTCATAAATGTTGATGTGTTTTCATTTAATTTTGTAAAGATAACAAATATTGAGTAAATAATCAACAATATGCCCATTATTAATGCAAAATAACGCGAAAGCTTTGGGAAACTAACGCTTTTTGGTAATTGATAAAGCTCATCAAACTGTTCCATTTAAACCTCTCTTGCTGGCATGTCTTGCCTTTAATTCTTTAATGCAAACATCTGGTGCTGTATAATTTAGATAATAAAAATCTGAGCCATGAAAATCTGAGCCACCTGTTCTTATCAGATTATTCTCTAAAGCTATTTGTTCGTAAAATTTAATTTGTCCTGTTGAGTGTGATGCATAATACACTTCAATTCCTTCAACTCCCATATCAATAAACTCGTATAAGAGGCTATCATCTTCTAATCTTCCAGGATGGGCGACAACAGAAATACCACCAGCTTTTTGGATTAAATCAACAGCGTAGGCAGTATCTATACGATATTTTGGCACATAGATTGGAGAGTCATTATTAAGATAGCGATCAAAAACACTTTTTATGGTTTTGCAAAAACCGTTTTCTATCAAAGCCCTTGCAATATGTGGGCGACCGATATATTTATGTTGTCCAGCATATTTCAATACGTCTTCCCACTTAAGGTCAATTCCCATTTGATTTAAATTTGAAACAATTTGCTTTGCTCTACCATAGCGACTATCATAGATTTTCCTTAGCATTTCGATAAATTCATCATTATTTTCATCAAAATAATACGCTAATATATGAACATCACTCGATTGATAATTTGTGCTAATTTCAACTCCTGATATTAGCTCAAGAGGGTACTTAGCTAAATACTTTTTTGCTTCGAGATAACCCAAAATGCTGTCGTGGTCAGTTATCGATATATATTCATAGTGGTTTTCCCATGCAAGTTTTAATATTTTTTCTGGACTCAATTTGCCATCTGAAAAGTTTGTATGTAAGTGCAAGTCTATTTTCATTTGATTTCCTCTTCAAGTTTCCTGCAAATATCTTCAACTGCTCTGAAATTAACTTTACCACTGGTTGCCAGTGGAATATTTTCAATTACGTGAAAACGTTTAGGTATTGCAATTGACGGTAAATGCTTTGCCATCATTTTTCTAACTTTTCTGTGGTCAATCTCAGCTGTGGTTACTGCTGCCACAATTTCTGCACCTTTAATAGAATCAGGTATTTCGACAACACAACATATGGTGCCTTCAGGCAAAACCATATCCATGACACTCTCAACTTTTGTTAAAGAAATCATTTCTCCAGCTATCTTTACAAATCTTTTTAATCTGCCGCGATGATATAAAAAGCCCTCATCATCGAGCATTCCCATATCTCCAGTATCATACCAACCGTTTCGTATGCGTAGAGAAGTTTCTTCAAAATCTCCAAAATAGCCTTTCATTACAGAATTTCCTTTTACTAATATTTTCCCTTCTTCTCCTGGTGCACACTCTGTATCTGTATCAATATTAACAATTTTCACTCTCATACCAGGTAGAGGCTTTCCAATACTGCCAAACTTATTTGCATCGGGTGTATTAGTAGATACAACGGGACTTGTTTCTGTTGTGCCATAACCCTCATATATGTGCAGATTATGATGTTTTAAGTACTCTTCTTGCGTCTGAGATTGCAACTTATCAGCACCAGCGATTGCATACCTTATTGAGTCAAAATCGCCTTTTGTTGATTTTTTGAGATACCAATAATAAAAGGTTGGTGTGGCAACCAACACACTAACCTTGTGTTTCCTTATAGAATCAACAATTGATTTGTAGTCTAACGGGTTAGCATGTGCTACAATTTTGCTGCCCAAAAATAGAGGAAGCCATAAATTAATAGTTAAACCAAACACATGAAAAAAAGGAAGATTTGCGATGAACACATCATTAGAAGAAACGCTTAATATAGCCATTATTCCACTAATATTTGACATAATATTCTTGTGAGACAGCACTACTGCCTTTGGATCTTTTTCACTACCGCTTGTAAACAGTATTACAAGCTCATCTTCTTCTGTGCCTCCACTTACAATGCTTTTTAAAACAAAAGTAGGTAGTTTAGATATTGCAGCTGCCTTAATTTTCTCGAGAGGATTGATTTTTTTTACCAATTCTTCTAAAAATACCATTCCTTTAACTGGCTCCTCTTGAATCTTTTCTAAGAGCTTCTCACTTGTCAAAATAGTTCTTATATTGCATTTCTTTTGAGCATAAAGACAGTTTTGGGATGCACCTGTTGAATAGTTAATCATCACAGGTGTTTTGCCAGCAAATAAAGTTGCAAGTATTGCGATAGTACACCCAGCGGATGGAGGCAGCATAATGCCGATATACTTGCTTTTATAATGCTTTACTTTGTTTGCCATTAATAAGGAAGCTATTAATAATTTGCTATAGGTGGTATCACTGCCTGTCATCTGTTCATGTATTGCTACTTTTTGTGGATATTTCTTTGCACATTCAATAAATTTATGATGTAATAACATAATACCTCTTTATATATTTGTTTTTTTGTGATTCATAGTTGATTCTATGATGTTTTTCTTTACACATATTATTATACATTCTCCTTTTTGTTACCACTATTGCTTTAAAACAGTAAAATAACCTTAATATTTGGTTTATTAATCAGTTCTTTTATTATCAAAATACAGTAATTCAATTTTATCCCCTTCTATTAAAATATAGCTCATATGAATTATCCAGTCGCCTGAGTTTAAATAATAGCCTCCTGGCAATGAAAGCACCTTTGGTTTGTGTGAATGACCCATAATGATAAGATCATAGCTTTTGAGCATTACTTTGGCAAAAGATATCATACCATTTTCTTTTGAATTTTGTAAGCCAATAGGCTCTTTTCGTTTTCTACTTGAACGAGATAGCAATTTACCCAGATAAAGGCTAATTGATGGATGTATCGTTTTTACAATTAGCTTTACAACAAAACTTCTTACTATTTTACGAAATACTTGATATCTTATATCATTTACCGTATGCAAATCTCCGTGTGTTACATAATAGTTTTTGCCATCTATCTCTTCTCCAAAAAAGTCATGATAAAGCTCGATACCAATAGTATCTGACAAGAATGTTCCAAACCAAAAATCATGATTTCCAGATACATATATAATTCGTGTTCTGTTTTCTATTAAGTCAGCAAGTATCTTGATAAAAGCAAAATAGTCTTTAATAATAACACTGTTCCACTCTATCCAAAGGTCAAATATATCCCCATTTAAAATAAGAATGTCACAATTATTTATTAAAGATTTTAAAAACTTACAAACAGTTTCATATCGTATTCTATCTTCAATATTCCCTGCATATTTGAGATGAAAATCAGAAGCTATGACAATCTTTTTCACTTAATCGTTTCCTTTTCGTCATATCTTTGTTTATTATAATGCTTTATGATAACATTATTTTTAGATAGTCGAAATAAAATATTGATTAGATTCATTGCCTTTACCTTTTTTATAATACACATCTAACAGCAAGCACATATAATACTCCTTCAATTTTGAGTGTTTGTAAGATAGTAAAATAGAATATTAGTCCCAAACTTCAATGCTGCTTCTTTGACTTCTGGTGGGTCATCGTGAGTAGAAAAATCAGCCCATCCATCACTTATATTAGATTCAAAAGAGTATAGAACCATAATTCTTCCCTCGTCTGAATATAGTGCAAATAGCTGTGGTCTTTTGAGATCATGCTCGTGAATTTTTGGTATTCCTTGTGGGAAATTAAAGAAACAATTATATAATTTGTGATTATTTGGAAGCTCTACAAAAGATTTTTCAGGGAACACCTTTTTCATTTCTCTCCTGAATGATTCATCCATGCCATAATCATCATCTGCATACAAAAAAGCACCACTTTCCAAATGTCTTCTTAAAGCTATTACTTCATTGGAAGAAAACTTTATATTACCGTGCCCTGTTATAAATAGAAATGGATATTCGTATAGCTTTTTGTCATTAAGTTTAATGTTTTTATCTTTAATTGAAAAATCGGTGAATATATGCTTGTTTGCAAATAGTGCAAGGTTTGGCAAAATCTCTGGATCGTTGTACCAGTCGCCGCCTCCATCATACTGAATACGTGCAAGCTGCATGCTATCTTTAGCCCAAATACTCACAGATAAAAGAATAATAATTAGCAAAAAAAGTTTATTATATTTTAACATTTTTCTCTATCTGTTTTTCACTGCCTAAATTTAATTTACGCATTCTAAAACCATCTCCCATAACATCTGAAACATCTGTTAGAGTAAGAAAAGCTGATGGGTCATGTTCTTTTATAAGATCAATTAAAGGGGATACTTGGTTTCTACTCAATACGCAAAAGATAATATCTTGAGGTTCTCCTGAATACCCACCTTCACCTTTAAAGATTGTCACACCTCTATTTATCTGTTGTATAATAATCTGCTTAATTACATCTGTCTTTTTTGTAACAATAAATGCACCTTTTACATAAGGCAAGCCTTCACTTGTTAAGTCAGCCATTTTGGAGCTGATAAAAAGATTGATATAGCCAAAAATTACTATTTTGGGGTCTTTAAAAATAATACCTACTGTGAATATTATGAAGGACTCTACTATCCAATAGGCTCTTCCAATCGAGACACCAGTTTTATGTTGGAGAAGTGCTACAGGCACATCTGTACCGCCTGTTGAGCCACGAAATCTGAATATCAAGCCCAAGCCCATACCCAAAAGTACTGCACCTGTAATTGCTGAAAGCAAGATATCTGAGGGTGGTAAAAAAGCAATAATTGTACTATCTCCTATATGATGAGTATACTTGGCAATATCCTTTATAAAGCCAAACTTTGCCAAGTTTTGCAAACTCATAAAGTCAGTTAAGAGAGAGGTAATTAGCATTCCAAAAATTGTCTTTGCACCAAAAGATTTACCTATAAAAATCATGCCGATTATAAAAAGTGGGATATTGCATACAATCATAAATGCACCAACAGGAATACCAAATAAGTGATAAAAAATCTGTCCTAAGCCTCCTAATCCGCCAGGAGTCATCTTATATGGTATCAAAAACCACGAATAGGCAATTGCAAATATCACCGCACCAAAACACATTCCAAGATATTCTGGTATTGATTTAAAATAGTTTTTATGTTTCATATATTAACCTCTTAATTCCATTTTATATATTTCAAAAAATCAGTCAATATAATTCATTATAATTTTGTTATCGTTTGTTAAAAGTTGTGTTTTTTCATATTCAAAGGTTTTTTAACTGAGCATTATCACTTTCAAAATATTTAGTTCATTTATGATTGCTATTTAGTATTTTTGATAAACTAATTGTTTAGTCATCATTTTTTTTCAAAATATTGTAGAATATATTATTATTATTTTTCACAGAAATGCTGACCAAAAATGTTTCATAACTTACGTAAAGCAAAGGCTTTCAAAAATAATAACCCAGTCATAAAATGAGAGGAGACTATAATTTTGAAAAAAAGAATTAAAAAACTATTGACATAGTTTTTATTTCGTGTAATCTTTGCACAAAAATAAATATAGATTATTAAAATGGGGAATATGATAATCTATATAAAGGAAGGAGATAGAATGTACGAATCAATTTTTAAGAAGTACACGCCTGAAAGAGAAAACCTAATTTATATTCTACATGAAATTCAGGACAATCATCCTCAACAATATATATCTGAAGAAGCTATTAACGCTGTGGGGAAATATCTTCGTATAGCACCATCACACATATTTGGTGTTTTAACGTTTTATACTATGTTTAGTACAAAACCAAGAGGTAAACATATTATCCGGCTCTGTGAATCACCTCCATGTTTTTTAAAGGGCTCAGACAAAATCATTGCAAAGCTTCGTGAAATCTTAAATGTACGAGTCGGAGAAACAACAATAGACAATTTATTTACTTTAGAAATATGTGCCTGTTTAGGTGTCTGTGGTAATGCACCCGTGATGATGATAAATGAAGATGTATATGGGGATTTAACTGAAGATAAAGTTGAAGCAATTATTAATAAACTGAAGGGAGAAGAAAAATGAAAATCTATAGAAGTCATATTCTCCTTGCAATTGATGAGTCTGCAAAGCTTGCAGGCGTTGCAGAATTTAAAAGACAACTCGAACAAAAGCTTATTGACTATAGCTTAAACAGTGAAGTAAAAGTGTTGGAAACAGG
>JAJBBH010000046.1 GCA_020532185.1 Candidatus Cloacimonadota bacterium
ATGTAAAAGCTAACGTGCTCGCAATTATCCTTAATTGCGAATGTAAAAGCCCGCATTATAGTAGTTTATACTTCGATAACTGGGGACAGTTATCAGCACGGCTTAATCAGCACAGACGTGCTCGCAATTATCCCTAATTGCGAATGTAAAAGCTTTGTATTGTAGCAGTTTATACTTCGATAACTGGGGACAGTTATCAGCACGGCTTAATTAGCACAGACGTGCTTGCAATTATCCTTATTTGCGAATGTAAAAACACTGACGTGCTCGCAACTATCCTTAGTTGCGGATGTAAAAACACAGACGTGCTTGCAATTATCCCTAATTGCAAATGTAAAAGCTTTGTATTATGGCAGTTTATACTTCGATAACTGGGGACAGTTATCAGCACGGCTTAATCAGCACAGACGTGCTCGCAATTATCCTTAATTGCGAATGAAAAGCTTTATATTATGGCAGTTTATACTTCGATAACTGGGGACAGTTATCAGCACGACTTAATTAGCACAGACGTGCTCGCAACTATCCTTAGTTGCGAATGAAAAGCTTTGTATTATAGTAGTTTATACTTCGATAACTGGGGACAGTTATCAGCACGTTTTAATCAACAGCTCTGAATCAAGCAAACTACTAACAAAAGTCTTTCAATTTCCCTTCAATAAGGCTTTGTATCTCATCGAGTCTATCTTGTGTTTCAGCTTCGAATCTCAACACCAAAACTGGCTGCGTATTTGACGCACGAATAAGTCCCCAACCATCATCAAAGGTTACACGCATACCATCAGTTGTATTAACATCATAGCCCTCACTAATAAAGTAATCACGCACTTTTTCAACAGTTTCAAACTTCGTTTCTTCTTCAACTTCATATCTCAGTTCAGGTGTTGAATAAGTTTTTGGTTGATCTGCAAGCATTTCAGATGTTTTCAAATCAGATTTTGCGATTATTTCAGCAAAACGGCAGCACGCATACATAGCGTCATCAAAGCCAAAATAGCGATCAGCAAAGAATATATGTCCAGACATTTCACCGCCAAACTTAATGCTGTCTGCCTTCATTTTATTTTTAATATTAGCATGTCCAGTTTTATACATCATAGGCTTTCCACCGTGCTTTTTTATATCATCAAAGAGTGTTTTGGAGCATTTCACATCTGCCAAAACTGTCTCACCAGGATTATCTGCCAAAAAGTCGCGAGCAAAGATATTCAATATTTGATCTCCATAGAGCATTTTACCTTTTTCATCGATAATACCAATACGGTCAGCATCACCATCCAAGCCAAAACCAACCTCATATTCGCCTTTTTTCATCACTTCAATCAAGTCTGTCATATACTCTTCAATTGTTGGGTCTGGATGATGATTTGGAAATGTGCCATCAACTTCGCAATACATTTCTTTCACTTCGCAACCCATACGCTTCAAAATATTTGGCAATATATTACCACCAGCACCATTACCCGCATCAACAACGCATTTGATCGGTCTTTTCAGTTTGATATTATCAACCACGAAATCACTATAAACATCGATAATGCCCTCAAATGTTTTAAAACTACCCTTGCCATCAACAAAATCTCTCTCTTGAATTAATCCCAATATCTCTTGAATTTGCTCACCATAAACTGATGCCAAACCTTCATTTAGCTTGATTCCATTATATTCTGAGGGATTATGAGATGCGGTAATCATCGCACCAGCCTCCACTTCAAGCTTCCAAATAGCAAAGTACAAAACAGGGGTAGCACAAAGACCAACATCTACCACATCGCAACCGCTTTCCAGCAAGCCATTGGTGAATTGTTCTTTAAATTCTGGTGTGGATGGTCGTGCATCACCGCCAATCACGACTGATTTCAAGTTCTTTCTGCGCAAAAATGTGCCAAAGCCTCTGCCTATCAAATACAAAATCTCTTCTGTTAAATCTGTCCCTACAATCCCTCTTATATCATACTGTCTAAAAATCTGTGCGTTGACTGTCATTTTTACCTCCGATATTAATTTTTATCTAATTTACAATATTTCGTTTTTCTTGTCAAGTTAAATTTACTGCAAATAATAGCCTACAATACTTTAAATCCCTTCTTTGTGCCTTTTGTGATTCAAAAACCTCTGTGGCACTCTGTGTTCTCTATGGTGAATTAAAATTCGTTGCACCCTTGAATTATGAATAATAAGCACGATACCAGTCCACAAACTTCTCCAACCCCTCATCCAAAGGCGTATCAGGTCTAAAGCCAATATCCTCCTGCAAATCCTGCACATCGGCATACGTAATCAAAACATCACCAGCCTGCATCTCACAAAACTCTTTTTTAGCCTCAAGCCCAATAATATCTTCAAGAGTCTTAATAAAGTGCATCAATTCCACAGGCTGATTATTCCCAATATTATAGATTTTATAAGGTGCAAAGCTCGTGCTCACCCCGTCTGTCCGCTCATCCCAATGATTATTAGCCTTTGGAATATGATTCACCAACCGTGCAATCCCCTCTGTAATATCGTCAATATATGTAAAGTCTCTCTGTAATTTACCGTGATTAAAAACCTTAATCACTTTACCTTCAAGTATATCCTTAGTAAAAGAAAAGTATGCCATGTCTGGTCTTCCCCACGGACCATAAACTGTGAAAAACCTCAAGCCAGTAACTGGAATACCATACAAATGACTATAAGTATGAGCCATCAATTCGTTAGATTTCTTCGTTGCTGCATAGAGGCTAACAGGATGATCCACACCGTGATCTGTCGAAAACGGTGTCTTTTTATTGCCTCCATAAACCGAGCTTGATGAAGCAAATAGTAAATGTTTAATCTCAAAATTACGGCAAAGCTCAAGTATATTTACAAAGCCTACCAAATTTGAATCCACATACGCAAAAGGATTAGTTATCGAATAGCGTACTCCCGCTTGTGCAGCCAAATTAATCACAATATCTATCTGTTCCTTTGCAAAAATCTCTGTCAAAGCCTGATAGTTTTTCAAATCCTCACGATAAAAACTAAATCCTGCCAAATCCTCTAAAATTGCCAATCTATCTTCTTTTAACTGAACATCATAATAATCGTTCATATTATCAAGTCCAACCACTTTAAAACCCTGTGCAAGTAATACTTGACTCAGGTGAAACCCTATAAAACCTGCTGCCCCTGTAAGCAATATTTTCATCATAAACTCCTACTTAGAACTATAATCAGATGATATTTTATCTTTTAAACCTGCCATATAAAGCATAATTTTAACTGCATTAGTTGCTGCACCCAGCCTCACATTATGAGCCACATTCCAAAACTGTATCGACTTTTTGTCAAATGCATATCTCAGTCGTGACACATGCGAATCATTAGACTCCTGCAAGTCAAGCGGCGTCGTGTATTCCTCGTCAAATTGTATTGCATCTGCTGCAGAAAGAGCATCTTTCAAGCTCTGCAAATCTACTTCCTCTGCAAACTCCACAAAAACACTTGCCGAATGACCATAAATCACTGGCACACGTGTAACTGATGCCACGATTTCAAGCTTTGGTGATGCTAATAAGCGTCGCATCTCATTTTTCAATTTCTGCTCTTCCTCGCAATAGCCATCTTCTGCAAAATCACCTATTTGCGGAATCACATTCAGATCTATTTGTTTTGGATAATTACCCAAATCCAGCGAACCTTTTCTCTGTTTTTCCAATGTTGAAATACCCTGATGTCCCGATCCAGAAACAGACTGAAGAGTTGTTATCACCACACGTGCGATATTATTCTGCAAACCAAGCGTATGTAAAGCGATTGCTATTTGAATAGTCGAGCAATTTGGATTTGCCACAATACCCTGATAATCGTTTAAAAGCTCTCCATTAATCTCAGGTACGACTAACGGAATTTTATAATCACCGCGAAAAGCAGATGAATTATCAATAACAGTATTACCTGCTTCCACGGCATAAGGCACATAGATTTTTGAAATAGCTGAACCTGCTGAAAACAGCAAATAATCAAACTTTTCTTCCATAAATTCTTGGCTTAATTCCTCCACAATAATGTTTTTTTGTTTAAAAAGAACTTGTTTTCCTGCCGAACGTGCCGAAGCAAAAACTCTCAGCTCATCGATCTCTACGCCAAATTCCTCAAGGTTTTTGAGCATCATTTGCCCAACTTCGCCTGTTGCTCCCACAATTCCAATTTTCATCTCTACCTCACTATAAACTATTCAAAGCGTTCTCTCTCTATTGTCCAAATCAAAAAAGCATAGCTAAAAGCTGTTTCTTTGATTGCACTATATCTGTCCCCAGAGCGGTTATGCCCCTCATTCATATTCATTTTTAATAAAAGCACATGTTTATCTGTCTTCATTTTTCTCAATTTAGCTGCCCATTTCAAAGGTTCCCAATAAGGCACACGTGTATCTCTAAAACCTGCTGTTATAAGGATATGTGGATAATCCTGTGCCTTCACCTGCTCATAAGGTGCATAAGAATATATATAATCAAAATACTCTTTTTCTTTTGGATCGCCCCACTCGTCATACTCAGTTACAGTCAGAGTTTGGCTACAATCGAGCATAGTATTTAAAACATCTACAAAAGGCACATCTGCAATAGCACTGCGATAGAGCTCGGGCCTCTGGTTTAGCACAGCACCAATCAACATTCCGCCCGCACTTCCGCCCTCAATAGCCAGCTTTTCAGGTGATGTATAGCCCTCATTTATCAGATATTCTGAACAGGCAATAAAGTCATTAAATGTATTTTTCCTGTTCAAAAGCCTGCCTTGATCATGCCAGCTTTGCCCCAATTCACCACCACCGCGTACTTGGGCAATTGCATATATCCAACCACGATCCAGCAAGCTCAAGCGTGATATAGAGAAATAAGGATCTTCTGAATCGCCATACGAGCCATAAGCTGTCAAAAGACATGGATTATTGCCTGTAAAAAGATCTTTTTTATAAACAAGCATCACCGCAACTTTCTGCCCTCCGCCAATATCAACCAACTCCAATTTCTCTTCATATTGGCTCTTATCAAAAGCTCCGCGTGGAGAATATTGCTTCAGCACAATTTTGCTATCTTTCTCATTGTGTTCCAAGTCTGCCATATTAGCTTGATAAAGTATGGAAGGCTCTGCCATAGAATCATATGTAAATCGTAAACTATCTATTTCTGAATCTGGGTTATAATCCAAATCAACAGCAAAGTATGCATTAGGGAAATCTATATAAAACTGGTTATTAGTGTTTTTATTAACTATTCTAATGCGGCTTTGACCATTTATTCGCTCTGATAAGACAAGATAGTTTTTAAAATGGCTGACACCATTGATCACGCGATTATCACTTCCCGAGAATATCATCCGCAATTGACCAAAGTCTTCTTCTACAACCTCATAATACTGATAATTAGGTTCAAATTCATTAGTCAACATATAAAACTTATCGCCATAGTGTGCTGGAAAAGCCTTGATATTATCACGACGAGCATGCAATAGTTTTATCTCGCCATTTGGTTCATTAGCTGATATATACCAGCTTTCAGAGCTGGTTTTACTACTGCTATTGATAAAAATATATTCTTCACTACGTGACTTGCTCAGATAGAGATAAAAAGCATCGTCTTCTTCTTCAAAGAGCAATTTATCCTTAGTTGGATCGGTGCCCAAAGTATGAAAATACAACTGATTAGGCAAGCCGCCATCACTCTCTACTGTATATAAAAAGCTCTTACTATCATTAAACCACACCACAGAACCAACATTCTTATAAGACTCAGCATAATGCAAGCCCATATCAATATCTTTTAACTTTAAAGTATAAGCCTCCGAGCCCTCATAATCGACTGTATAAGCCAGAATTGAGTCATTTGGACTGATAGCATATTCGCCAATATCAAAGTATTTTTGCCCCTTAGCCAGCAAGTTGGAATCAAGCAAAATCTGCCTCTCTTGAGTAACAACATTTACACGATAATTGACCCCATATGCCAAGCCTTTTTTCTCTTCATAATAATATTGCCAATCACGTATCTTATAAGGCACACTCAAATCATCCTCACGAATACGCCCTTTGATCTCTTTAAATATCTCTTTTTGTAATCTGGAAAAAGATCTGCCCACCCTCTTACTATACTTATTTTCGCTTCTTATATAATTCAGGGTATTAGCACGACTTTCAATTTTACTCATATAGTCATAATTATCAATCCATTTCACACCATGCATTTCTTTTCTCTGTGGAAATTCAAGTGCTACTGGTGGCTTTGGTGCAGCAAAAACGACACTTAAAGCTATCAAATTTAAAAACAAAAACATTAATTTCTTCATAAACAAAACCTCAATTAATTTTCTTGCCAAAACTCATAAAGCTCGCGTAAAGAGCAGATCCACGCATCTTTTTTATAAGCATATTTTAATATTTTGTAATATAATTTACCCCAATGTGGATAGTCAATTGTATCAAAAATAGTATTATGCCACAATAGGGAGATATGCGAATAATTATTTCTTGCATTGTGTATCAACCTCTTTATTTGTTTAAAAGCTTGGCGATTTGATGAATACATTGCCTTTGGTGACTGCAGAGTTGTATCCATCACTATCAGCGGTATCTCCAATATTTTGAACGGTTTATTCTCTTTTATATTATAGGGGTGAAAAGGAAAAGAAATACCTGCACGATAGCCGATATGTTCCCAAAAACCAAGTGTTGAGTCATACAAAAAACCTTCCTGTTCAAGCAAGGCAAAAGACTTTTGATAATCAAAGCTCAGATAATGATTACGATAGCCAATTGCTTGCAAATCAGCATCTTTCAAGTTTTGAAATTCTTCTGCCATAGTATCTCTGTCAAATGCTGCTGGCATTGTGCCGTGCAAGCCAATCTCATTATTTGTCAGTGTGCTCTTTACTTCGCTCAATGTATCTTCAGCAAACAGATATTCCTGGCGTCTATCCAAGCTTTGCTTGCTTGCCAACAAGAAAAAAGTAGATTTTGCAGAAAACTTATTCTCCATAGCCTGAATCTTTTTGATAATCTTTGTTGGGCTATAAGAAAATCGCTTGGTTAGAAAGTGTCCGACCAGCTTATAAATAGCGTTAATAGGCTCTTTAGCCAGCCTTTTTCTATTATATTTATTATTGTTTTTTTGATATTCCTTTGTCCAAAAATTCCAATAATCAATATCATGCGAGATAGACAAGGCAAAGAGGCTTTTTATGGGCCATTTCCGCTGTTTAGGAAATTTCTTCAACACATATTCCAAGCTCAATTCAAACATATTGCAATACCTATCAACCACAGGAATTTCTGCAAAGTCCCAATAATATTGCATTGACGACTTAAAGTCATATCTATCACCAGGAAGCAACTCTTTATCGTCTGCATATTCTTGCCAGCATGTCAAAAAATAAAAGGCAGAAGAAATAATATCTTTATTGATCAATATTGATTTGCTGCTATTATAAAAGATCTGCCCCTGTGGTGAAAAAAGAAAGGGGATATATTCGCTGCCATACTTAAAAAAGTTCACCTTATCATTTGGATAAACTGGTATATTATAGTCTTTTGTCTCATCTTTCTCCACATAAAAAAACTTATCAGACTCGGGATTGTGATATATCTTTACAGGATAGTCATTTTTGCTATAAGTACCATAATATATATGCACTTCCTGCATTGAATCCTCATATTGAAAAGCTGGATTCAAGCCTAAAATACGGCAAAAAGTACGAAAAACATACTCAGCTTTGGGGCGAAAATTCTTCTCTACATTGATCAAGATATTCAATGTATTTTTTACTTCTTCAAAAAGACTGGCAGACATAATCTACTTTACCCATATCTCCACATGCTTATTCATTGGCAAGAAACACTTCCTTAAATACATCTTCGATATGCTTAACAAAAACAACTTCTATACCTGCCCTGATATCCTCTGGTAATTCTTCATAATTATCCTGATTATCATAGGGCAATAAGACCTTTTTAATTCCTGCTCTTTTTGCTGCCAAAAACTTCTCTTTGATGCCTCCAACAGCGAGCACATTGCCATAAAGTGTGATTTCGCCTGTCATTGCCACATCATGTTTTACTTTTGTTTTCAAGATCACTGAGGCAATAGAAGTTGTCAATGTCACACCAGCTGATGGACCATCTTTTGGCACAGCACCTGACGGCAAATGAATATGCAGGTCTGTCTTTTCCAAAGCTTCGATATCAATCTTATATTTCTCATGATTAGACTTCAAATAAGTCAGAGCAATTTTTGCACTTTCTTGCATCACTTCGCCTAATAGACCTGTGAGCAAAAACTTTCCTTTGCCTGGCATCATACTTGTCTCGCAAAAGAGTATCTCGCCGCCATATGACGTCCAAGCAAGCCCTGTTACAATACCAATCTCTGGTTTACGGTTTGCCAGCTCAAGCTGAAACTTTCTCCGACCAAGAAAAGTCTTCACGTTCTTGTCTGTTACGACAGTCTTTTTCTCTTCGCCTTCGGCTACTTTTCGTGCTATTTTCCTCATCACTGTGGCGATCATCCTCTGCAAAGTTCTCACCCCAGACTCTCGCACATAATATCTGATAATTTCTTTGATGGCAGATGTTTGCACTTGCACATTTTTGCTATGCAAACCATTATTATCCATCTCTTTAGCAATGAGATATTTACGCGCAATTTGCACCTTTTCTTCTTCTATATAACTTGAGAAATTTATTATTTCCATTCTATCTCTCAGAGGCGGCGGTATTGTCTCAAGCGAGTTTGCAGTAGTAATAAAAAACACTTCCGAGAGGTCAAAAGCAAGGTTCAGATAATTATCTACAAAAGAGTTGTTTTGTTCTGGATCAAGCACTTCTAATAATGCTGAAGATGGGTCTCCGCGAAAGTCTTTGCCAACTTTATCTATTTCATCGAGCATAAAGAGCGGGTTCGCTGTTTTGCACCGCTTGATCTCATTGATAATCCTGCCAGGCATAGCACCGATATAAGTACGGCGATGTCCTCTGATCTCTGCTTCGTCATGAATACCGCCTAAAGATATGCGGATAAACTCGCGGTTCATTGCTCTGGCAATAGATTTGCCCATAGAAGTTTTACCTGTTCCTGGAGGACCTACAAAGCATAAAATTGGACCCTTGATCTCATTTTTCAGCTTCTTCACAGCTATAAACTCAATAATTCTCTCTTTCACTTGTTCAAGCCCAAAGTGATCTTTACTCAAGATTTGCTCTATTCTCGTTAAATCAAGCCTATCAACACTTTTCTTAGTCCATGGAATATTCACCAACCAGTCAAGATAAGTACGCACAACATTATACTCACTCGATGCTGGCGGTATCATGCTCAGCCTCTTCAACTCTTCAATAGCAACCTCATACACATGCTCGGGCAGATTAGCCTCTTCGATTTTTTTCATCTGTTCGATTGCTTCATGCTCGATTCCATCTTCTTCGCCAAGCTCTCGCTTGATAGCATCAAGCTGTTCTTTCAGATAATAACGACGCTGCCCCTCTGTCAACTCAAGCTGTAAATTTGTGCGGATTGAGTTTTCAACTTTTTTCACTTTCACCAACTCAACCATCTCGCTATTTAGAATAACAAAACGTTTCAACACGTCGTTAGTCTCTAATATCTTTTGTTTCTTATCTAAATCTATTGAAATATTACCTGTAATAATATCACATACGCGACCATGCTGCTTAATTGCATGTAAACCCATTGTTAGATCTTTACTTATATCGTCTGACTCGGCGATAAACTCATCGAGCAATTCCATTGTAATCTTACGATGAGCCACAATTGTGGGATTATTATCCAGATTCTCTGCTATGGATTCCGCCTCCACAAGCATAAATGGATGATGCTGAACTACCTTTTCAACCCTTATTCTGCTGATTCCTTGCAACAATAAACTTACAGAACCGTCATTGTTTTTGAGCATACGCAAAATACGCACTGCCGTTCCATATTCATGTATTTCTAAATTGTCATTTTTATCGCTGTCCTTTTGTAAAAAGAAACCTAATATTTTATCGTTAGACATAGAATGTTCTATCATTTTTATCGTTTTTTCATCTGTTGTAACTAAAGGAAGCATCAGATAAGGAAACATAACTATATTATTCAATGTTATAACAGGTAGTGTTCGTGGGATTTGACTGTTAAAATTCATGTTTTCCTCCTGATATCATTTTTTATTATTAAAAATAATTAAATCAGCAAAAAAGTCAATCTTTTTTTTCTGATCCACGCTTTACAATTAGTTCTTATATTTATTTCAACTGCTTTTTTGTCAAATCTAAAATTGTATATGGGATAACTATTATATTTAAAAACCTTGTCAATAGCTAATTCGTTAATAAAAGTAGTATAGATTCTTTACTTGGCATTGAATTTCTTATTTTTAATACCTTTCAAAATTGTTTATTTAGATTTTCAATCCAGTTTGTAGTATATATCATATTATAAATTCTATAATCAAATTCTATGTAAGTAAAGTAATAAACTCAGCTGACGATTCTAATTATCTGTGATTTATTAAAGGG